>NZ_JACHVA010000118.1 GCF_014230055.1 Puniceicoccus vermicola
AGCCCTGCGGATGGCCGTTGCCGCCGGGCGCGGGGTGCCGTTATGTTTTGGAGCATCGGAATCCGATGCGGAAGCTAACCCTCGGGCAAAGCGACAAAGGAGCGCGCAAGGGCGAAGCCCTGGAGGGAACATTGCCGCGACACCGGGGAGTCTCCGAATCGAAGACAACGGAGCCCCCCGAATCACCCCCTGCCTTCCCCGGCCCGGCCCCACTTCCGTCCGCAACTCGCACAACCCCACTTTATGTCAAAACCCGCCCCTTCCGAACGAAGCCTGCGAGTTCCAGGAAGGATAATGGCGGGATTGGACATAAAGTTGTTGTGCGAAAGACGCGGACCCTCCCCAATCCAAAGGGCCGGACGGGGAAGGCAGGGGGTGATTCGGGGGGCGGTCGAAACGCGCCGATTCGTATCCGTTGGCCGGGGACGCGGGAGTTCTCGGAGTGTGAGGGGAGGGATTTGTCGAAGATCAAGACTTGACGTGTTTCTGGTATCCCCTCCGTCTGGACGCCCCGAATCGCTAAACCTGCCAACCCATCGGGGGAAATAATGGCAAAAACTGCTTCTTCCAGCACCTACACATCTACCATCCTCAAGTCTGATGACCCAATATGGTTCTAACCCTGTAAAAGCACCTACTGCAATAGATCTTGGATGAGAAAATACGATTGAAATCGCTCCAAGAAAACCACGCCTTTCAAAAAAAACTACATCCGAATCCCGAATGAATACACTGCAAAAGGGTATCCACGACTTAATCAAATAGCCATTTCCCTTATCGAAGATCCTACACACCCAAAAATATCGACCAAGGTACACGGAAAACATAAAAGCTATCACTATCAGCCATACAAAAATTTCTAGTCTGAAAATCATAAAATCTATCTTTCTGATCTCATCAATGACCTTACAAAAGAAAATCAACCTACGATGTCTCAGTCACCGGTAGAATACACTTCTTCACTAGTATAATTATGGATATTCGCTCCCGCCGCCCAAACGCTGGGCATGAAAATACCGCCGGAAACACTGCGAATGCTACCATCATCACTTCTCCCGAACTCGAAAGAACCACTAAATGCACCGTAACCGACATTGCCTGAAGATATATTGTTAATGGTTTTAAACTCTCCCACTGACCGAGAATTCGAGATAAATGGACCGTCTAGCCCCGCGCCCGAATACGCTCCAAAATGAGCATCATTCTTATCTCCGACAACTCCCGGCATTCCAAGGTTTCCGCCGCCAGTGACAACTATATTTAGCCCGTCTTTCCCGAACATACCAACATACACTGTGATATCTCCGCTTGCCATCGGGGCGGGAGCAACTATGAGTGGAGATAATCCCGTTTCGACAGTAAAAGCTATTCCGGTCGAATGATAAAGAAACGGGCTCATATCGTTCATTTGAAAAGGACTCCCGGTAAAATTATCCCGAACACCCGACATTTCACCGGTTATATCATTGACCTCATCCGGGCGAAACCTGGCCATCCCCGTAGAAGAGGAAACTATATCTCGATACTCCGCTGGAACCCCGTTCCACTTCTTATCTTCCACACGTCGAGCAGAATCATCAAGCACATCTTTTGCTGAGTGAAAAACTGTTCCGTCGTCATGCTGATACTCGACTCCGTCTTCAGTTTCCTTGCGGGAGTAGTAGTGACCATTTACGTCATGGCCAACAAGATTTCCCTCATCGTCATAGCGATGTTGGACACTTAACCCCAGCGGATCGAAGAACGTCCACGGATTCTGAACGACGTAAGTATAAACATTTGGGCCGTCGATAAATCCAAGCGGATCGCGCGTGATAAAGGTGCCGGTATCCAAATCGCGGTAGCGGAAGCCTTCGTTGAGAAGACCCGTCGGATCTTCGTCTTTGGTATTGGCCTGTTGCGGATCGGGGTTGGTGCCCCACTCTTCCGAAGTCGGGGTGTCGCCGTGTTTGCCGAAGGCTTCGTAGGCAGCCTGGTAAGTCAAAGAACCGGAGGCGTCGGTGGCCGCGACCACGTCCCCTCGCGAGTTGTAGTGTTTGAAGGAAGGCGTGCCGGAACGTAAGCTGTAAAGGAGTCCACCAATCCCCCCACCGTAGTCGGAACCGCGGATATACTCGACATCGGGAGTCGCGCTGACGACGTCGATATGCTCCTGGACAGAAAGGCCGTGCGAGAAGGAGACGATGTGCAACTCCCGGCCTGTGATCGCACTTTCGTCGCGAACGACGCGGCGAGTGCGGTGGTCGTATTCATAATTGTAAGTTCCGGTGTCGCTATCTCCAGTCTGGTAAACGAGAGAAAGAAGGCGGTTCTCGTAGTCATAATGGTAAGTATCGATATTTCCGCCTTCAGTCCTAGTTCTACGGTTGCCGTTGGCATCGTAGGTATACGTCACCTCGCTCTGATCCGGCAGAATCGTGCGGACAAGCTGATTGCTGTTGCCTCCGCTGACGGCAGACCCGTCGCCGTATTCATACGTGGTCACCTCTTCAGGGTCGGACCCTTCCGTAAGACCCTTGCGTATGCGGTTGTTGGCGTCGTCGTAATCGTAGTCGGTGAGGGTGGTGATCCCACCGGAGAGAATCGTTTCCGTGTCGAGGCGATAGGTGTGATCGTAAGCATTGCGCACCTCGCGGTAGGTAAGCTGACCGCCCGGATAGGCCTCCTGGATTTCGCAGAGGTTCCCCACTCCGTCGTGAGCGTAGGTGTAGGAGGAGAAAGGATCCGTCGCCCCCGGGGCCGTCTTGGTCGAGGTTTTCTTGCGACCGAGAAGGTCGTAGACGCTCTCGACGGTGACTCCGTTCGCAAGTTCCTTGCGGGTGACGTTGCCGTCTTCGTCGTAAAAATATTCGGTCGCGCGACCGCCTTCAGTCATCGTCTTGAGGCGGTTCAGATCGTCGTAGGTGGAAATGATCTGACGGCTAGTGAGTCCGTAAGTGACCTCCAAGGTATTCCCCGCTTTATCGTACTTGTAACCGTGGGTCACTCCAGCCGAGGTTTCCTCCGTGACACGATTCAGGAAGTCGAATTCATTCACGACTTCACGGTGCGTGGCCGGGTCATACGGGTAGGAAATCGAGAGGATGTTGCCGTTATTATCGTATTCGTAATGACGATTATCGACGGAACGACCGACGTTCGAAACGTCTTCTAGACGATGAAGATCATCGTAGAAATAGTTGGTGACCTGCCCCTTCTCGTCGGTCCGAGAGGTCATGACGACCTCGTCGAAGTTCACCGTCTTCGTTCTCTGCAGCTCCGAGCCGAAATCCCAGATGGTCCGTGTGTTACGCCCCATGCCGTCGTAGCGGAAGGCGGTGAGAGCGCCCTCGCCGTCTTCGACGAGAATGCGGTTGCCCGCGTCGTCGTAGAGGTAGGAGACCACGATATCCCCAGGGGAGGGCGCACCCTCCGTGGTCGAGGGGTCGCCGTCGTCCGGGTTGGTCGCGGAGGCGGTCATCCGGTTCAGGGCATCGTAGAAATTTACGGTTCGGCTTCCGTTCGAGTCTGTGACGCGGACTGGGTTTCCATTCCCGTCATACTCGGTCTCGGTCTGCAGCACTTCTGAGGAAACGGTTCCCGTATCGGAATTAAAGACGGGCACAGCCGAGGTCGTGGCGAGATAGGGGCGATTGGCGTGATCGTAATCCGTCGTAGTCACCAACCCCAGCGGATCCTGCTTCAGGATAACGTTCCCCACCCCGTCGTAGGAAAATACGGTAACGGGGTTCTTGGATAGGCCGTCCTTGTCGAGAAAAGCCGGTGCCGTCTCGCTGATTTTGCGATTGCGGGCATCATGATTGTAGATCCAAACCTTGCCGCGCGGGTTGATGCTCTGATGAACATTGCCGGCATCGTCGTAGATCGTTTCCGTCATGGGTGAGGTAGCCGCCGAGACGAGGCCGGTGTCGGGGTCGGGCTGCCACACTTTGACCGGTCGGCCCGCCGCATCGTAGTCGCTCTCGGTGCGTGCGCCCCGCGGATCGATGGTCCTCCAGACGAGGCCGGTGCTGGAGTAAAGAGTTTCGGTCACGATTTGATCGGCACTGCCGACGGCATCGCGAGATTCGACCACCCTGCCCAAACCGTCGCGGAACGATTTTGAAACCTTGCCGATCGGATCCGTGATCGTGATTACCAGCGCTTCTTTCCCATTCAGAATGTTTCCGTATTCGGTTGTCGTCTCCGCAAATTGGCCGGGCTCGTATTCAATGCGATTCTCCACCTCACGATAGTCCGCATCGTAGAAGAAATCGCTGGTGAGAGTCCAAGTTCCCGAGATTCCCTGCACTGCGTCATGCTGGATGATTTGCGTGGGTTTGAAACCCTCGGAGTCGAAGGCACTGACACCCGGATTACGCTCCGTTTGGTAGAGATATTCGGTATGAGTCTTATCCGCATCCGAGTAGACCGAACTCCCAGACTCTACGCCATCCTCATCGGCGTCGCCGAGAGAGAAGTTGGAATAAGTGTGGCGCACCCGTTGGATTGCGTCGTAAAAATGCCGGGTGATGACATCCCGCGGGTCCTTCGTGCTCGTAAGAGAGTTGACCTGATTGTAGGTGAACTCGGTGACGAGGTCTTGGGCGGTTGCGGTGCCGCGGTTACCGATTTCCAAAATCTGCGGCTCTGAGATTGACGGAAGCGTTGGCAATCCTGAATCGTCCATGTCGCGAATCGTTTTCACGCGGCGGGACAATTCGTCGTATTCATGAAAAGTGTAACGACCCTCTTCGTCGACCTCACAGACGAGATTGCCTCTGGGGTCGTAAAGGCGACGCACCGATGTGACCTGAATACCGTTTGAGGTGCCCGCAGCCGGAAAATCGGTGCGGATCAAGCGATTTAGAGAATCGTAATAGAAGTTGGTCGTATAGCTCCGGGAATCTTCGACACTTTCCCGGTTGTTATTCTGGTCGTAAGTGTACTCGGTGGAAAGATCCAACCCACCTGGATCGACAATCTTCAGGAGAACTCTTCCGTATTCGTCGGGAACAAATTGGGTCACCAAATCCTCTTCCCAGGCCTTCCCGCTCCGGTTGGCAAAAGCCTCGGTTGCCTGGAAGGTCATGAAACCCGGAAAGGCAGGATTATCATAGGTGTAGCTTTCCCGGAGAAGAGGATTTGACTGACGGCCGGTAACGGTCTTATCGATCCGGCGCCCCAATGAATCAACCGTCCACTCCGTTGTTGTTCCGAAGACATCAACCACCTGCGACATCACTCGGTAATTTCCGTATTGATAGGTCTCGACACGACCCAACGCATCGGTCTTGCGAGTGGGGTCCGCCCAAGTCGTCATAAATGTCGGTTCCGATTCGAGCACCGGCACAATATGCTCGGGATCCAGCGCGTCCTCATAATCCCAAGTCGTGGTGTTCCCCGAAAAATCCGTCATGCTTCTCAGACTCAGACCGGAGGGCAGGTCGAAGACAAAAGACTCGGTCCCCAGCTCATCCGGATGGGTAATCGTCATCTCAGTGTAATAGACCATCCATTCGAGCGAGACCGCACTGCCGACCGAATCGTCGTCGACAACTTCCCCGTGAACTCCCTCGAAAGCGTAGGTGGTTTCGTTATCGAGAACATCGGTGACGACTGTGCCCGAAGTGGCTTCGAACTCGCGACCAAACTTAACCAGTGTATCCTCAGTTTTCGAGAAAGTGCTTGTGCCAATTCCACCCGGGAGAACCACCGAAGAAACGTGGCGGGGAAGACCGTATTGCTTCTTGTAAGAGCCGGATCCGCTGCCCCCCTGTGTCGGCCCGGAATTCAGGATAGCCGCTGCTGCATCGTAGATGTCGGCCGGCATTGCCGTGCGCGGAATCAGAATCCCTGTTATCCCTCCACCACCGGAATAATATTCCTTCGTGCGGTCAAAATCGTAATTGAAGGTATAGGTATTCGCGTTTTTGTCGGTTACCGTCTTCAGGTTGGCATGGTAGTGCCAAGTCGTACGCGAATCTGTATACTCCCGGTCAGAGGCGACTTCATAGGTATACGAGCGAGAGGTCCCATCTGGGAAGTGAACTTCATCAAGTGTCGGATATTCATAGGAGAGAGAGTCACTATCAACCGGATCACTCGTTGAACCGGAAATCGAATTCGTCAGGGTATAATCAAATGAAATGACATTTCCCCGGGGGTCAGCGATCGATTCAACTCGGCGAGCATCCTCACTTCGGTTGATATGAATATCCTGAAAATCACCGGAAGAATCTGTCCGATCCAAAATCCGAATTCTTTCTGGGATCAATGAGACTCCGGAAGTGCCGTAGTCATACTTAATCTGGTTTTCATAACGGTCTTTGGCCACATCAAGACGCCAGTAAGTGTGCCGGCGAACCTTATAGCTACCTCCGACTCGGTCCGTCGTATACATAAACCATGCATCCGACTTCAGGTATCTCACCTCCGTGCCAAATTTCTTGATCAGGGTGAATTCCTCGCCATCTTCGGAAATTTTGAGTTGGTTCAAGTAGGTTTTCCGATCGACCCGGGAAGACGGCCAAGGAAAGAATGTCTCCATGTCTGGGGTTCCGAAACGCTGGGAACGTCCGTTTTCATCGATGACATTGACCGTGGTGGGGTCGTCGGTGTTGTCCCCGAGGACCTCAACCACTTCCACGTAGGCACAGAGATTCGAGTTCCACCCCACCCCAAAGGGGAGCGTCAATTGTTCATGAGGACGCAATCCGGAACGGTTCGACCAACTGGTCTCACGAGAAGATGCGTTAACCTGTAAGACAAAGTCACTGGCACCGACAGGCACATAGACTAAAGAGGTATCGTGATGGAGAGAGAGATCGAACGCATCCACATAGGTTTCTTCTTCGGCGGAATCTGACTCGTCCTCCTCCTCAGGTTTTTCGTCGGAGAGCGGGCGGCCATTCAGTGCAACCTTACGGTAGCGAGGGCCAACCGCGTCTCCCCCGGAATAACTTTCGGAATAGCCGATCCCACCAATCGGAACCAAGTAGGCTTTCGATTGGGACCAGCCAAAGCTGTCGTCGACCGTTCCCAAAAGACCGTCCATATCGACAAGGACAAACCCGGTAGGATCAACAGTTGCGGTGTAATCGTAATCCGGCTCATCGGCATTGGTTCCTTCATGGTGTAGAGAAACCTCGTAATATCGGTCGCTGCGAAGGTTTAGATCGTAATCCGAAACGATTCCAAACCCATCGCTAGTAGCATGGAACTCTCCGATCTGAAGCCGCCACCGTTCCGAATGAGACCCCGAATGATCTCCGATTTCTCCTTCGATCGAGTATCGAGATGGACTCGCACCATAGCCGCCTCCGAGATCACCAATCGGTTCGGCATTGGCATCATCTAGATCCGGGCCGTAAAAATCTGAAGGGACGAACGGTTTTTCGCTATAGTCCCGTGGATTCGATCCCAGACCCATTTCTATTCCATCAGAGACTCCATCCCCGTCGGTATCCCAAAGATCCGGATTGGTGCCATAATTGGACTCCTCAAAGTCCGACAATCCATCTCCATCGAAATCGAGATGGATATTATTCTCGGGAACCAGTGGATCCAAATGAGCGCTATAATGTTCGAATCCATCGGGAAGGAGATCTCCGTCTGTATCGAAGTAATAGGGATCGGTGCCGATGGAAATTTCCAAGAGATCAATTAATCCGTCGTCGTCGGAATCCAGATATTCATTCAGATCGCCGGAGCCATGTACTGGCGAACTATTTGGATCCCTCGGGTCCGTCCCCGCTTGGTATTCCTCGCCATTCGAGAATCCATCGTTGTCGAAATCTCCGTTCCGACCTTTCGCGGTGTTGACGACCTTATCGTTATAGAAATCGAATCCGTTCTGATAGGCCCAAATTGCGGAAGGATTATCGGAAAATACATCAGATTGATCAAACGTGAAGGGAGACGTAATCCAACCAGCCCCTTCGACCTGACCGTTCGCACCACCGCTCCTGTAAAGCGTAGAGACGGCGTTGTGAGGAGAGAACAGGGACAATTTCCCGTCGTATACGGTGTACCAGCTCACACTGTAGTCTGGAGAGATCTTATCGTCAGAAACGACCCATCCTCGACCGGCATCTACCTGGTGATTGGGGATAAGTGATTCCGTTCTATAAGTGTAAGTGGTTGCGCCCACATAAGCTGGACCATAATATATCGTCTGCGAGGGGACAAAATAGTCCGGCTCCATCCTATTTACTCCAGTAATCCACCCCTTTCCGACTCGTTCTCCCCCCGAAGGAGAGTTAGAGAAAATAAGTTCGGTCGGTGAATCCAGTGGAGACGAATAAATATCCCGTGAAGGAATACTTAGATCAGCATGAATCGTATTCGTTCCTGTCACCCAGCCCTTGCCAACGGGCCAGAAGGGAAATTCCTGAGTTGTGAAAATAAAGACCTCATCGTGTGGAGCGCTCGATCCGAGAGCACTGTAATAGAGCTCTTGTGAGGCTACAGAATAATCAGGGACAAATTCTGACTCTGAAACAGCCCATCCGCGGCCAACGGGTTTTCGTGGAATTGATACTTCGATCAGTCTACCGAACCTATATCCGCCGCCTGGCTTAACTCCGTAGTAAACATCGTAAGAAGTCCCAGCCGGAGGATCTACATTTACAGGACTTGTGATGGGGCCGGAGGCAAGTGGCCGACTACCGGGGTTGTTCGGATCGGTATTATAGACAACTAGCTCCATCCGATCGTTAAATCCATCGCTATCGGAATCTTTGAGAAGAGGGTTGGTCCCGAATAGATCCACTTCGCTTCCGTCGAACAAACCATCACCGTCCGAATCCATAATGAGAGTCTGTGTTCCTACTTCGATTTCCCGTCCATCCGACAATCCATCATTGTCAGAATCGATATCCGTTGGATTCGTTCCATTTTGGAATTCGAGCAAATTACTGAGACCATCTCCATCTTTGTCCAAATCCCCATCGTCTACGCCTACATTTAGACCATGGAATATCTCCCATTCATCGGGCATTCCATCGGGTTCGGAATCAGACGTCGAGGTTGGGTCTGTCCCGTACTCATATTCAAGCCGGTTTGAGAGGGAATCCCCATCGTAATCATCTTCACCATTCTGAGAAAGGTCCCCGAAATGGAGAATTTCCCAAGAATCTCCCATGCCATCAAAGTCACGTTCGGCAGAAGGAAAGATCGCAATGCCATCAATCCAGGAATTTTCTTCGGAAGTCTCAATAAGACGGAGTTTTTTGAACTCAGCCGCTGGAGATGCAAATGCAACATCCTCAACTAAAACCGCCTCGTTCAGCCAAATTGAATACGTTTCTCCGGAATAATCCATTTCCATCGAGACCTTTTGCCATTTTTCGAAATCGATTGCCCCATGAGTTGATGGCGTCCAATTCTCTGTGCTGCCGTCATAATACGTTAAAATTCCGTCTTGATTGAAAAAGAAAGCCGAAGTCGTGTCGGAAGTGATCTCAGGACCATTCCCTGATATTCCTTGAGGCTTGAGGACCATTCGAACGGTAACAATATTCTCGAATGGAGCCATAAAGTGATTCTCCGCGACAACTGTTCCCTCTGCGGATCCCGCGAGCCCTAGACTTTGAGCACCTTCAAACGCCTCTTGCCTTCCTGGCACAGCGGTCCCAGTCCCAAGAGGAAGTACCCATTGATTCTGACCATCAAGGTTCGTTCCGTTTGGATACCTCTCAAAACCGTCAAAATAGGGAAGAACCGAGGCTTCCGGAGAGTTAGGATCCAGTTCTAAGCGATACTCTTCAACCGCAATCCAATGATCACCATCACTATCAAGATCCGCATCCGACGGATCATCCGGATCCAGTCCAAATTGCCGTTCCCACATGGAATCCATCCCGTCTCCGTCATCATCTAAGCCTAGCGGCTCCTCCGTCGAAATCGAAACGGCATCGATACCAATCTCGGAACCAGCAACCCCCGTTGCCTTAAACCGACTCAAGTATGGACTGTTCCAAGCGAATCCGTATTCGGAAGCAACTCTCACGTCGTCAACCCAGAGAGACCAACTCTGAGAACCATAGTCGAGACGGACCGTTATCCTTCTCCAAGAATCGGGATCGGCTTCCGATCCAACGGAGTGATAGACACCTCCGCCATCACCTTGCCCATCCAGAGCAAGGAATCGGCCATCTTCTCGCTGATAAAAGACGCCCGCACTACCCTTACTAATTTCTGGAACCTCACCGTCCGGGAACCACCCGAGCCTACCATTAAAATCGAGCCAAATGACGGACTCGCCTGAACCCGCGAAGTATTGAACTACACCGTCTGCATCATCGAAATTCTCAATTTGTAGACTTTTAAGCCCCTCTGGTGCGACTTCTTGGTCCGTTACCAAAAGCGAAGCTCCTCCTAAAGGCGTGTTGAAAGAGGTGAAAGGAACGAAACCTATGACATCGGACTCAAAGTTTTCAGAAAAAGGTAATGACGCAAGACCATCCCGGTCGGCAACTAAGGGATCGGTTCCTTCGGCAATTTCAATGCCATCGGGAATGCCGTCACCATCAGTGTCCGAAGACCCTGCCGAAAGCCCATTGAGATACTCTTCGATATTGGAAAGAGCGTCAAAATCCGGGTCATCATCGCGATCATCGATACTGGTCGAGAGCCCGTGAGAAGATTCGTAGTCATCATCGATTCCGTCTTGATCTTCGTCCTCGAACAGTGGGTTGACCCCGCCCGCATAAAAGTAATCGAAGAAAATATCTTTATCCAAATCTCCCCGCAGTTGGAAGGAGCTGAGGCTCGTTGCCGATAAATCGAGGAAAGTCAGGTCAGCGAGAACGAGGGAATTGTTCAAATACAAATCCCAAAGCCCAGCTGCATAATCGAGGCGGTAGGTAAAACGAATCCATTGATCAGCAGTTCCTTCAGTCGCGGAAACATCCCAACCTGTTTCAAGCCACTCTGCATCGCCCAAACCAGCACCATTAGCAGCCCAGACTTCTCCGACAACCCCATCCGATTCCCCTACCACTGCAGTCATCGCTACAGATCCGGGATTGGCAAAAGCCGGGAGACTTGCGGTCGGAGTAAATACTGGCTTGAGAAAAAAGTCGACGAACTGGATCGACGAAACGGCGGCTCCATTAAAAGATAGATCGAGAACTGCACCGGTTTGTCCCGGCAAGAGTAGAACGGATTGCGAACCAGAGAAGGAATCCAGCGTGGTGACCGACGCCGTTCCAGTTACAATGAACGGCAAGGGGAGGTCATCGACGAAATAGCCTTCCACCTCTTCAAAATCGACCTCATAGGGCAAGGATACTTGCGCATAAGAAGGGATGCTCGATAGAACAGCGAAACAAAAAAAAGCTCCGCCGAGGCGGAGAATATTTTCAACTGTTGAAACCTTCATGGATTGTCTCCAAAGGTTCATTTTTTCCAGAAGAAGAGTGTTTGCAGGATCGAAGATCGAGCCGCTTCCGGCATTTGCTTCCAAGACAGAAAGAGCGAGGAGATCACAACGAATGATCCAATTCCGGATATCTCAATAACCGTGCCAGCTGCGGTCTCACCGGCAGAGGCAATCAAAGGAGCAGAGAATAACAGAAAAATCAGGCGAGATGTCGCTTTCATCAGCAGTATAAGGGGAGGCCAAATGTTTAATTAGAGGAAATTATTCTCACCGTTTTGATCGATAAGAGAATTGAAAAGGAATCAAGAAAACTAGTCTGAAATCTGTCAATAGTTATACAGAGCATCGAAGAAGAATATCTCGCAATTGGGTAAATCCCCCACACCCCATACTCGAACTCCAAAAATATCAGCCTAACCTCACGCGATCTTCTTTTGCAGGTGAAGTTCGACGATTTTGCGTCCGGCCTACGAAATCTATAGTCCGGCCACGGGACGAAAAATCTGCGCCCAATTTTTCTCAAGTAGGTGACAGAACAATGTGACTTCCATTGCTTCAATCAATAAATCAATTCAATCACCAAACTGTGAATACCGCTCTTCCTTCAACCGAGTGTATTCATCCCACATTGCCCCTCCGTAGTCCTCCAGGTATTCCGCCGGAATCCCCGGAAACTCATAGCGTTCTTTTTTAAGGACTGAAAGAAACTCCTCCTTCGAATAGTTGAGATGCGGGCCGAACTCCTCGCACTCCCAAAATAAAGCTTTTCCGCGAAGCCTTCCGCCTTCAATCACTTCCTCTTTGGTCATGGGAGGCTCTTGGTCGCCGGAAACGGCAAGGACGAAGGCAATTCCAGAACCAACCAATAAAACCAGAAGCAACCCTAGCTGAATAAAAAATCGCCGACGCCACTTCTGAATTTCGATGGGATCAGCGGATATGGAGTTCGAAGTACTCATGGTTCAATTCATTCCTTGCGAAGCCAAATATTCAATTAGACTCAAGCGAATCAATTCCTGATCCGGATCCTCATAGGATTCTGATCGTAGCCACAAAATTGTATCTGCGGTTCCCGTTCGTTGAATCTGTCGGGCCGCCTCCTGGCGAACCGCTGGAAATTTGGATCCGAGCCAATCACGGTAATCCCTCCATCCGGCACTTGGATGGATCAAGTCGAACACTTTCAAGTATTGCAGATCGAGAGCGGCGGCTCGGGGGGAAGCTACGTAATGATTCTGAATGTCCTCCGCCGAAAAGGTTCGCAAGGCGACATCACTCCTCCCGCGACGTTGGAGAACGCCCCACCCTTCCACAACCACCGGAAGTAACCCGGGTTCCTCAGATGCGGTCGAGAGGGCATTCGAGAATGATACAAACCCTGTTTTCGAAAGACCCTCCGAACGGTTTAGAATCAGTTTGACGAGAAGAACCAAAGCGCTCCTTCTTTCCGCGCTCGATAATTGCTCGTCTTGGACCGTCCGAGACCATTCTTGTAAGAGGACTGGCGCAACTTCCGGCACCATTCCGAATCGATTGAAAACTATCTCGCGTGCCCGCAGTCGAGCGAGCGGGGATGGTGATTCGACAATGGATTCCTGGATAGCTTGAAGGGTTTCGTCGAAGTTCGCAGACCATATCTCGGAAGAAACGGCAGGGTGCCTTGAGAGGATACCCAGCCAATCAGTATTCTTGTCAGAATTTCCGGCCAGAAGATCTACCCGAACCGACTCACTGGCATCCTCCAGGGCTTCAACACTATGTTCTTCTTGGCGAGTCTGAATTGGGACAGGTCGAGATCGCCTCTCCTTTCCAAGGATTCTCCAACCGAGAAAGGCCACCAACAACACGTTGATTCCACAGATTGTCCAAACCAGCCATCGATTCATCGGCGTTGGGAAAAAGGAAAGTTGCTCGAAATGGCAATCGAAAAGGATGCGTTCGCAGAGCAAACGCCTTCTCAACGAACGATCAAAAAGACCTTCGACTCGCCCACGACATTTTCCTCCTCATCGAGAAACTCGACCGTAATCGACGACTTCATTCGCCTCGCATTCGCTTTTGGCTGAAGCAAGAGAACGTCAACACCCACCTCATCTTCCTCGGATCTCGAGACCTCGAACGGCAGTTCCTTATCCGGCTCAGCAATACGCCACGAAAACCCCGGCTGAGACTCGATCCGCACCGGTTTCGCCTCAAAATCTTCTCCAACACGCCAGAGAATCATCCGCGGTTGAACCGAGCCCGCCTGCGGGACGTCTGTGCGAAACGAAAGGCTGGTTCGAGATTCTGTCTCTTCACCGACCACGCGGGTGCGCACCTGAAGCACCTTTCGCTGGGGCCCGGTACGATCGCCAATGGTGAAAATGGCACTCAATGTTCCTTCTTCTTCAGGCTCGTATATTTTTTTCGTGAGTTCCGGCACGGTGCAGCCACAACTGGAAGTAACCGCAACGATCTCTACCGCTTCGGACCCTAAGTTCTGAAAACGAAACTCGGCGGTCAGCTTCTCCGCCCCGACCGGACATTCCAAGACCAGTGATTTCGACTCCCACTCCAACTCCCCATCAGCGTGGACAGAGCAAACCAGGCGAAAGGACAAAAGGCTGAGGAAAGTCAATTTTCGGAGCATACTCGGTAGAGGTAATGGAGGGGAATGACGCGAATGTCACTAGTTTAAGGGTTTTAGCGGGGAAATTTTGATATTCACGACTTTTGAAGAGGAACCCCTCCACCGTCTGGCGACGGTCCCCCTCCCCTGTAGCAGGGGAGGAGTCTTTCTGTAATTTCCTGACTCCCCTCCTACGAGTAGGAGAGGGGGGACCCCCGACTATGTCGGGGGTGGGGAGGTTCCCATTCCATACAACCTCTTAACTAGTGCCATTCGGGAATGACGCTGGCAATTAGATTTTCACCTGTCCTCCTCACGAGAAAACCCAGAATGAGCAATCTTCCAGAGCCATGCGGCCAGCAGCGCCAACACGAGATCGCGAATCAAGAGAAATGGATAATTGGCCGAACCCTCGCTCACCTTCCCGAAACAACCACAAGTGAGATCGATTCCCCGAACCCAAGCGACCCCAATCAAAACCGTAAATGCCACCAAAAGAAGCGTCGAAGCGGCAGCAGCGACAAGCCGATAGCGCGGGATCCAGAGGGCTACGGCGAGAATGACCTCCAAAGCAGGAATCCAATAGGTCGCTACACCAGCGGGAAGACCGGACAGCACTCGAAACGAAAGGACGGCCGAGAGGAAGTCGTTCGGATCCAGGAGCTTAACGATTCCTGCGTAGGCCAGAACGCCGGAAAGAAGAACTCGGCAGAAATATTCGCCAAATCTCTTCACCAATCCTCCTGTTCTTTCAAAACGCTCCACCCGCCTCGTAGGAAGAAAATCTTTTCGATCAGCAATTCCTTACGCAACCTTTCAGCGACCGCTTGACTCGAGCCGCAGGCTTGATCGTCGCAATAAACTACGACCCGCCTACCCGGTTCCCAAACCTCGACAAATTGTTCCAGACCGTCTTCCCACGCATCCTCATTTAGATGAACCGCATCCTCAACATGGTCGCTTTCGTAATCGTTCGCGGATCGAGCGTCGAGCCAGAGAATCTCGGAAAACCCGGGGCTTGACCGCAATTCCGAGAGTGTCACTTGGTAAGGGTCACTCGACAGAGGTTGAAGAAAATACCCAACTCCAGCGACCAGACCGGAGATCAACAAAAGCTCCAGAAACCTCATGAGACTCTTTGTTCCTCCGATCACTCGCTAGCTCCAAGATGCTTTATCTTCATCGATTTTTTCTTCCGCCAAAGTCATGAGAGAAAACACATGACCGCTGAAACGGCGTCTCAAGATTCAATAGGCCTCCGACTCATCGCATAATCCTAGACTTGCTGCTCCGCCACCCACAAGACCGAACTACTTCGAGGATGATTAAGGGAAGGTTTTGGAGGTCAGAAATTCATCTGGATTTCGACGAAACTGCCGAAGCGCTATGTCCATGCCGTAGATCCAATTGGCTCACACTGGAAAATAGCAGAGTAAAGTACCCGCTCAGCTTTAGCTGCGCGGCCTTGCTGGACGGAGAGGCTACTGAGAAACCTAAGCGAAAACGACGCGGGATGGGGGCAGCTGAAGCTACTCCCCTACTTTGGCGAAATCTTACTCGGTGAACTTCGCTTCGGGCAGCTCGTAGTTCACCTTGAGACTCAGGAGGTAGGCGACGAGGGTCTTGGCGTCTTCAGTTGGGACGACTTCGTAGCCGGGGCCGGGTGCGTATCCGGTGTCCTCGGATACGGGGATGGCGTCTGGAGACGGCTTTCCGTCGATCTTGCGCACTTCGTATAGGTAGGCGAAAGGAGGCATGATGGACCCAGGAGAGGTGATCTGCGGATTGTAAAGGTGCTGGTGATGCCAAGTGGCTGTCAATCCGCGTCCGCCGACGTCGGCTAGATCCGGACCGGTACGCATCGTTCCGAGAAGGACGCGGTCTTGGAGGATATAATCCCGGGGGACGGTCTGTCTTGGGCCCCAACCGCGCTCAAAGTCGGCCCCGAAGCCTTGTGGTCGGACCTGCTGGGAGTGGCAATACATGCAGCCTTCGCGGATGTATACCCGCTTACCCTGTTCGGCAATCCCCGAGGGGGTCCGTGGATACAGGGTTTCACCCGGAGTGGGAACACCTTCTTCGTTCTCGGTCGCCGTGGTCGGCGTCAATCCGCCGTACTGGATCTGCGAGGAAAGGATCAATCCGGACCAGGAAAAGGCCACGGTGAAAAAGATGCCCAGGAAAAGGAGTGGAAGATTCTTCATCGGATCGTCTTCTTCAATTTTAGGCGGTCGCCTTTTTGGCGAAGGTTACCTTCGGCTCAGCTACTTTCGGCCCGAGAAGAATCCAGGCAACGTTGATCGCAAAAGCGCAATGCCCAATCGTCATGAGGATACCAGCGACGGACCGGGACATAAGCCAGGGAACCATGTATTGAACAATTTCCAGGAAGGGAATTTCCGGGTTGTTCATCATCATCCCCTGCATCCAGCCTCCGATCGAGAGTCCGACAATGTAGATTCCGACACCGAGTCCGCAGGTCCAAAAGTGAATGCGGATCAACGTCGCAGACGGCCATTCCCGTTGAATGAGGCGTGGAACCATAAAGTAAATGGAACCAAACATCACCATGGTGAAGAACGCGTACGCACCGTGGTGGGCGTGGGCAACGGTGAAGTGCGTAAAGTGGGTGACGACGTTGACTTCCGGAATGGCCATCATTGAGCCAAGAAGACTGACGGCGGTGTAGGAAACCGCCCCGAAGACAATAAACCGTAAGGTCGGACTGTTCCAGACCTGCCGAAAACATCCCGTCACCGTCATATGGTGATTCACCGCGACGACGACCACCGGAATGACCATTCCGATACTACCGACGATCCCGGCCGTCTGGAGCCAAAGGGGAATCGGGCCACCGATCAGGTGGTGAACCCCTGCCCAGTTGTAGAACAAGGCGAGTGACCAGAACCCGAGAATCGAAAGGTAATAGCTGTGGATCGGACGGCCCAGAATTTTGGGGATCAAGTAGTAAACCGCGCCCAAACCCACGGGAGTATACCAGAGACCCAGAACGTTATGGGCGAACCACCAATTGGTGATCGCTTGCACGGTTCCACGGGCCGGAGCAAAAAAGATGAGCATCTGCGCCACGGTGTAGATCCACGGAAACCAGAAGAGCGCCCCGAGAATGTACCACTGGGAGACGTAGACGTGCTCCCCCTTCCGATGATGAAAGGCAAGAATACCCCAGACCCCGATCAACGCGTATGACAGGGCAAGAACCGGAGTAATGTAAGTTGGGATTTCCAACCACTCAACCGACGTCATGTCGCCAAAGAGGATGCCTCGGACGCCGATCAAGACACCGATGTTCCACATAGCTCCGGCAATGATCAGGAGACCACCGTGACGGACGGGAGCCCGGCAGAGGCGTGCCATGATCCAGAGACCCACCGCAAACACGGCATTGTTGGCCCAACCGTAGGTCATGGCGTTCAGGTGGGCAGAACGAACACGGCCGAAGGTCAACTCCGGGATCGAGGCGAGGAAATCGGGATTGTGGAGTTTAAAGGAAGCCGCAAACCCCAGAAGGGATCCGATCAAAAGCCAGGCGACTCCACAGCAGACGAAAAATACGCCGCCGACTTTCATCGACGAGTCAATTACACTGAGGGCGACCCGCTCATCCGCCGAACGATTGCCGTAAATGCCCTTGGTTTCGGCAGCCGGCTTAGGAGGCTCAATGGTGACAGATTCGGTTGACATTCAAATGGACTATTTTTTTGGCGATTTTTTCGCCGAGGCTTTCTTGCCGGGAAAGGAGTCAATGACCTCCCCTTCCGGCTCTTCTTCTGTAAAAATGGATTTCGCGCTATTCTCGAAGTTGTCCAGCTGACCGTTCTTCGCCGCCCAAAAAAGGGCATACACCGCCGAGGCAAAAAGCGCGGCGGCGAGAACCAAGACGGCAATAATCAGCAGGTTGTTCCACTCGAGCATACTATTCGGATTCCTTCTCGGAGGAAGATGTCCGGTACTGCTCGACCGTCAATCTCATAGCCTCCTCGACTGGGATCCGGTAGATCCCCTCATTCGGATTCACCACTCCGTAGGAGTCGATGACCTCCGCACTGGCATTGCGAATCTCTTGGAGGTTCTGCAGGCGAGTCTCGGCCAGGACCTCGGAGATGGGCTCCGGCCGGTACGGTAGATAGGCCAGCCAGAGAATTAAGAGGAAGAGGAGGATGAACCCCACCCCGCCGATGACGGACAGGGTACGATTTCCCCAGGAAGTTTCGATTTCAGAATCACTCATGGCAGTGAATAGACTCGTCGATCCGCGGGTCGCGCAGCGGAATTGGACTGTTTTCGGAGAGGCTCTTGCGATAGGCCCAGAGGACAATTCCACCGAGGCCGACGATCATGGACAGATCCCAGAAGGTGATCGAGAACTGACGCACTTCGTAATTCAGGATGTTGTCAGCCGGGGCAATCTTCGTAGGCAAGATGTTGAAGTAGAGGTCTACCAAGTGGAAAACCAAAATCCAACTCGCCACAAAGAGGATTAGCTTCACCTTCACCTTGGTCTTGTAGAAGAGAAGGAAAAGGAATGGCAGGAGGAAGTGGCAGAAGATCAGGCAGAGGCCGATCCACCACCAGGAGTTGGTCGCTCCGTCCGCGTTCACGTGACGAATCTTGTACCAGAAGGTTTCTTCCGGAATATTCGCTTGGTAGATTAGGAAATACTGCGAGAAGCTGATGTAGGCCCAGAAGACGGTAAACGCCAGCGCCATGCACCCGAGGAGGTAGTTGTGGGATTCGTTATGAATGCCCTTCAGATCTCCCCGACTCGACTGGAAAAAGAGAATGATGAGGAGGACGGCGATCGCGGAGCGCATGCATCCGGCGAAGAACCAAACCCCATACATGGTCGAGAACCAGTGGTACTCCAAGCTCATGAACCAGTTGATCGCACCGAAGGTAGCGGACAAGGCGCAGACGAAGATCCCGGCCGCGGCCAGTTTCCGCATTGCGTGAACATGACGCGCATCACCGTCACGATCCAACCCAAAGGAGTGCTTCCGCATCATCGAAGCGAAAAAGAGGAACGCTCCAAAGAAGATGAAGGCCTGCAGGGTAAACGAGAACCGGTTCAAGAAAGCCGACTTCGACTCATAGAGAACGTCTTGCGCCACCGTGTGCCCGGAAGGAAGCATGTGGTCAGGGTTCATCCACTTCCAGAGGATGCCGGGGTCTGAATAGAACCAGGTAATCATCAGGAGCGGGAGGAAGATAATCGCGACCCATTTAAGCCCCCCTAAAAGGTGCTCCAACTGCCGACGGGCAATGACGGACCAACCTGCATCAAAAAGATGAAAAAGCAGGACCATGAAGAGCGACCCGAGAAGGATCGAAAGCCAGAAAGCCACGCCGATCAGCCAGCTCAACACTGGGCGGGCGTCGTGATTGACGAGACCGAGAATCAACCCGATCAAGGCGAGGCCCATTCCGGCCAACCCGATTACCAGGAAGACCATCTGAAGCGGCCACTTGCTGCCCTCTCCGGCCATCGTGCCGGAATATGTCTTGGTGGTTGCCTCACTCATAGTCCCAACTCCTTTCTTTTGTCAGCAGGAACATCTTCGATTGAGGCGCTCTGAGAGAGCTGCAGTGCACGAACATAAAGAATAATGGCCCAACGTTCTTCGGGCGTTATTTTCTCACCGTAGCCAAACATGGTATTTTTCCCGTTGGTGATGGTGTTAAAAATCTGGCCCGCAGGCATTTCGTGATAATTCTGCTGCAGGAGGTTGGCCGGAATCACCCCGTATTTCGAAGTGATGCCCTTGCCGTTTCCAACAGCACCGTGGCAGACCTTGCAGAAAATATCATATTTCTGACGTCCCAGTTCCATCGTCGCATTATCGACGTCGATCGGAAACTCAGTGGCCCAAGATCCATCCTCGTTCTTCCCTTCGTAGAAAACGGTCGAGTCGGAAAAGTCTTCAGCGAAATCGGCGCTGAAGGTCTCTTTGACCTCCCAGCCCTGGCCGCGAATCACGGCACCCGCTGGCTTCGGACGGTCGTTCATGCGATCTTGGAAATAATGGTTGGTCGCCTGCGGCTTGTACCGCGGCTGATTATCCATGTCCGGAAAAATCATCCAAGGAGTCTTTTCACTCTTATCCCCACGGAATCCGAGGATGGCGACGACCGCGATGACAACGGCGATATAAATGGCGAAAAAGTAACGCATCGTGATCAGTCCTCCGCCTTAATGATGTTGATGTCCTCGCCACCGGCTTCTGTCAGGACCGATCGCACCTTCTCTTCATCGAAGGTGGGATCCGTCGACTCGATGACGATCATAAAACTGTCGTCGGAGGTTTTCAAAAACGGTTCGTAGTCGAAAAGCGGGTGGTGATGCCGCGGAAGACGGTTCAGAATAAACATGCCCCCGAGGGTTCCGAAGGCCGCGAGCAAAATGGTCAATTCGTAAAAGATCGGAAACGGGAAGACCGGACTGAAGTACGGTTTTCCGCCCACGATCAGTGGGTAATTGAAATTCATGTAGGAGACGATCGAGAGCCCCGTAAGAAATCCAGTCATCCCCCCGAGGAAGGTGAAAATAGGCACCTTCGAGCGCTTTAGGCCCATGGCGTGGTGGATGCCGTGGATCGGGAAAGGTGTGTAAGAATCCCAGCGGGTATAACCGGCATCCCTCACCTTTTCACAGGCGTGGTAAACATCGGGTGCGGTCCGGAAGGTCGCCGCGATGCCAAAGATGTTTTTATCTTTAACGGACATCAATGAGCTCCTTTCGGGTTACGATTCTGCGGATGGTCATGATTGTGAGGATCGGCCTGAGGCAAGCTGAGCGCCTTCACTTCGGAGAAGGCAATCAACGGAAGGAACCGAAGGAAGAGAAGGAAGAGAACGGAGAAGACTCCGAAAGTTCCAAAGAAGGTGAAGATATCGACGATCGTCGGTGAGTAGTATCCCCAGGAGCTGGGAAGGAAGTCGTTTGCGAGCGAAGAGACGGTGATCACGAAACGCTCAAACCACATTCCCACGTTCACAAAGATCGAGATGATCCAGACCAGCCCAATGTTCTGGCGGATCTTCTTGAACCAGAAGAGCTGCGGGCAGATCACATTGCAGGAGACCATGATCCAGTAGGCCCAGGCATACTGGCCGAACGCACGGTTGATGAAAGCGAATCCTTCATACGGGTTGGCTCCATACCAAGCGATGAAGAACTCCATCATGTAGGCGTAGCCGACCATGCTCCCGGTGGCCAAGACGATCTTACACATCGCATCGATGTGATATTGGTTCACCAGGTCGTGAAGCCCATAGACCGCCCGGAGCGGGAGAATCAGGGTCAGGACCATTCCGAACCCGGAGAAAATCGCCCCCGCCACAAAGTAAGGTGGGAAAATGGTCGTGTGCCACCCGGGGAGAACCGAAGCCGCAAAGTCGAAGGACACGATGGTGTGCACGGACAACACAAGCGGAGTGGAGATCCCTGCCAAGAGCAGGTAGGCCATTTCGTAATTGTGCCAGTGACGGCTGGAATTACGCCAGCCCATGGCGAGCACTCCGTAGAACACCCTTCGCCACGTCGCCTTGGCCCGGTCACGAAGAGTCCCCAAATCGGGAATCATCCCCATGTACCAGAAAAGGATGGAGACCGTTCCGTAGGTCGAGACCGCGAAAACGTCCCACTCCAGCGGACTGCGGAAGTTTGGCCAAATCCAGTTGGCATTCGGCAGCGGGAAGAGCCACCACGCAAACCAGACACGACCTACGTGGAAGAGCGGGAAAATCCCCGCGCAGACCACCGCGAAGATGGTCATCGCCTCCGCCGTTCGGTTAATCGAGGTCCGCCAGCGCTGCTTCAGAAGACAGAGAACGGCGGAAATCAGAGTTCCGGCGTGGCCAATACCAATCCAGAACACGAAGTTGACGATGGCCCAACCCCAATTGATTGGGTTGGCGAGGCCCCAAACCCCTACCCCGGTCGATACGAGGTAGATGAGTCCCATTAAGGTGAAACTGGCCATGCCTCCGGCAATGGCGAAGGAGATCCACCACCAGGTGGGGGTCTTGCCTTCGACGATTCCGCAGACCTTCTCCGTTACCCAATTGTAACTGCGATCATTGAGAACCAGGGGCCGACGAGGGAGTTCGATCGGCTTTACCTTGTTCAGGACGGCCGGCCGTGGCGTGTTATCGGATGCTTCCGCTAAAGTTGGCATGTCGGGTCAAATACTCTTCCGTTGATTGTCAATGGGCGGATGATTCTCCGTGATTGGAGTGTTCAGATTTTCCTGAGGTTGGCTCTGCGTGTTCCGCGCCATGGCCGTGCTCGTCTACGTGGCTGTCATGGCCATGTCCTTCCCCGTGCTCGCCGTGTCCGGAACCATGCCCGAAACGCTCTTCGTAATTTTGACGTCCGAAGGGCTGGTCGTAGCGATACTTCTTCGGCATCGAAGGGTTCGGATTGCGAAGCTTCGCCAGATAGGTGGTCCGAGGACGGGTGTTCAAGTAGCCCAAGACGGAATAGTCGCGCGGAGATTGCTTCCACTTGTAGACTTCGGATTCCGTATCGGTGATGTCGCCGAAGGAGATGGCGTCGGCGGCACAAACCTGCTGGCAAGCCACTTTGATGGTGCCATCGGGAACCTTGATATCGGCAGAGTCTTTGGCTTTGACCTTTTGGTTGATCTTGGCCGATTCAATCCGCTGCACGCAGTAGGTGCACTTCTCCATGACGCCACGCATACGCACGGTCACGTCGGGATTCTTCTGCATCTTGATCGGTTTTGCCGGCCCAGAGGGTCCAAGAGGCCCTTCGTAGAAATGTCCGTCGGAACGTTTATTCCAATCGAAGAAGTTAAAGCGGCGCACCTTATACGGGCAATTGTTCGCGCAATAACGGGTTCCCACGCAACGGTTGTAGGCCATCACGTTCAAGCCCTGTTCATCGTGAACCGTGGCGTTGACCGGGCAAACCGTCTCACAGGGAGCCAGTTCACAGTGGTTACAAGCCATGCCCTGGAATGCGACTTGGACTTCTTCCGGTATCC
The DNA here is from genome assembly GCF_014230055.1 of Puniceicoccus vermicola. Lineage (NCBI taxonomy): Bacteria > Pseudomonadati > Verrucomicrobiota > Opitutia > Puniceicoccales > Puniceicoccaceae > Puniceicoccus > Puniceicoccus vermicola. The sequence goes on from NZ_JACHVA010000118.1 coordinate 23,003, forward strand.
CGGATTCATCCTTCTCCTGAGAGGCAAAGTAGCGGTCGAGGCGAATCCAGTGCATCTCGCGCCCGCGGAGGACCTGGTCCTTACCGACGATCGGGATGTTGTTTTCACTCTGACAGGCGACGACGCACGAGTTACACCCTGTGCAAAGGTTCAAGTCGATCGCCATTCCCCATTGCTGCGGAGCGGTGAACTCCGGAGTCTTGTAGAGGGATCCCCCCTTGGGAATCTCGGTCACCTTTTGCTGGAGAGGCATGTCCTTCGCATTCCCGTAGATGGGAGGCGAGTGCGATTCCATCCCCATTTTGGAAACGAAGTCCGGAGATTCGGCAAATTCTTCAACGGTGCCTTCCCGCATGAGCGCGCGGCCTTCCATCGACCAGTGCTCTTGGGTGTTTGCCAGCGGATAGACTTCGTCCGTAACTTGGAGGCTCGCTCCAGTCGTCGACCAGCGATTGGTCGAAGGCATCGCCGGATAGGCGTTAAAACCAACGCCCTGCCCTACGGGACCGCTGATGTCACGGCCGAAACCAACCGGAACAACGACCGTATAGTTCGCCAGACCGGGAAGAACGTGGATCGGTCCACGTAGTTCGGTGCCATTGACGGAAAGGACTCCCACCAAGGCCTGCTCCTTGCCCCGCTTAAACTGAGCGGTATTGCGCTGAAGCTGACCGGTCTCGGTCATCACGTTCGGGTCTTGAAAAATTTCCAGTCCGCTCTCTTCCTGCAGCTCCTTGGCCAATCGAGGGCTGATGAGGATCGCATTGTCCCAAGTCAGCTTGGTCATTGAGTCCGGACACTCCATCATCCAGCCGTTGTTGGCGTAACGACCGTCGAGAGTGTGACTGCTCGGGGTGAAGAGAACTTCGAGGTTCTTCGCGGAAACGACGCCGGGTGCTGGAGCCGGATTCGCGTTTAGGGCTGCGATGACTCCGCCGCCCGCCACAGATGGCTTGATCTCATCATAGCCGCTCTCGGGAAGAACTCCTACCGCCAAGAAGGTGGCAAAGCCCGCGCCCCCGTTGCCGGAGCGTTTGGCATAGGTCGCCTGCACGATGGCATAAGGGTCGGTCTCGGTCTTCCCACAAAGGCTGGCGAGAATTTCGATTTCGCTGAAGGAGTCCATCAGCGGTTCGATCATCGGCTGAACCGGAACGAGGGTGCCATCCCGCGTTTCCCCGTCGCTCCAAGTCTCGAGATAATGAGGGACGAGAAGGTGGGTTCCGGTCGAGGCCGAGGTCTCATCGTTCCAGTAACCGAAACGAACGACTTCACCCGCCTGCTGCTGCACCAACGGCCAATTGAGGTCGGCCGGGGCATTATAGACGGGATTTCCGCCGAGGATGAAAAGAGTATCAACCTTACCGGCCTTCAGTTCCTTCGCCAGATCCTGGATGGAAACGGCTTGGGACGCAGGAAGTTTCAGCAAGCGCTGCGTATTTCCTGGAGCGCCGAGCAACTCATTAATGAAGAAGGCGATCCACTGTACCCGCTCCTCCGCTCCCGGAGAAACGACCAAGACCGATTCGCCCTGGTGATCATAAAGATCTTTGGCGCAAGCGTTCACCCAATCGAGCGGAACCGAATCGTCGACTGGCATCCCTCGAACGAGGCCTGCGATGTCTCCATTCCCTTCGGCTCCCAAACTCAGAAGTTCCTGAGCCAAGGCGATGAGGAAAGCTTCATGCTGTGAAGCGGAAAGACGGAGACGGTGGTCGGCGGCGGCACCGCTCAGGCTAAAGTCACCTTCGACCACATAGAGGCGGTTCATCTGGTCGGCCTTCTTCGGATCGTCAACCTTGCGAGCTCGGCTGAAGGATCGGGTGGCCTCCGTGGAACCTGGATCCGTTCCCATGAAGTCGCTTCCTACGGACAGCACGCGACTGGCTTTCGAGTAATCGTTGATCACCCGGACCGGCTCCCCCCAATAGGTTTCGGAGGCACGATCAGCGGCAGAATAGTCGAGCGGCTCATACTCAGACCAAATGGCCTTCGGGAATTTTTTCTTCAGGTCCGCAACAAGGGCACGACGGCTGGGCGAAGTGCTATGCTCGGCCAAGAAGGCAAATCCCGCTCCTTGAGTGCTGGCCATTTGACCCGACCAGTTTGCCAGCAAATCCTTCACGGCGGCACGGTCGAGGCTCTTGGGCCCGCGGACATTCCGCTTGGCGCGGGATGGATCGTAGAGATCCAGAACACTGGCCTGCGTAAAGCTGTCGGTCGCTCCCCCGCCTGCGAGGTAGCTCGGGTTCCCTTCAATCTTGGTCGGACGGGCCTGGTGCGTCTCGACCACGACCGGTACGTTTTCCCAAGGTGTTGGGTGGGATGAAGAGTAGAACTGAGGCACGCCCGGAATGATGTTTTCCGGCTGCTGCACGTAGGGAAGGATCTCGTGCTTCGGACGACGGCACCCCGTCAATCCGACTCCCGCCAACCCGAAGGAGGCGGCCATGATCTTCATGAAATGGCGACGATTGAATCCCTGCAGCTCCGAAGCCCCTTGAGGGAATTCCCGTTCGGCCCATTCCTGAAATGCCGGAGTGTCCGCGAGATCATCGAGGCTCTTCCAGTAGCGAGAACCAGTCTTGCCCTCCAGGGCGTTGAATTCGTTATCCATCTCCTCCTTCATCGGTGGCAACCAGAGCAGGACTCCGGTGGGTTGACTTTCCAGTGCTGAACGAGCTCCTCACCCATTTCCAGCTGAGCCTTTTCCGACTCGGGCTTCCAGGTGAGGTCGTAAACTTTGTCCAAGGGGCGAATGTGCTTCTCCGGATTGCGGTGACAATCCAAGCAGAAGGCCATCGAAAGTGGCTTGGCGTGGTATACCGTTTCCATTTCGTTGACCTGTCCGTGACACTCCACGCAGCTGACTCCGCGATTCACGTGCACGGAGTGGTTGAAAAATACGTAATCCGGAGTCTTGTGAACGCGAACCCAGGGGATCGGCTCACCGTTCGCATAACTATCACGCACGGGCTGCAATGCCGGAGAATCCGTCTGCACCATGCTGTGGCAGGCCATGCAGGTGTTCGTCGCCGGCACGTTCGAGTGCTCGGAGCGATCGACAAAAGTGTGGCAGTAACGGCAATCCATCCCCAATTGGGAGACGTGAATGTCGTGGCTGAATGCCACCGGCTGCACCGGCTCGTATCCAACCCGCGCCCACTTCGGCGTCATGTAATAGTAGATACCAGAGATGATCCCACCGACCACTAGCAATAGGCAGCCAATGATTCGGAGTGGGGCTCGGTTTATCCAGGAGGGGAAGACGTTAGCCATGAGATTCTACTGGAAATCCCCTTCCGGGCGCTGGACCTGGCGTGGTGCCGGGCGAAAGTGAGCGTTGGTGGCAGGATTCGACACCGAACCGTTCTCCGGCCGTGCCGAAGCCCCGGTACGGGTGAAGAGCAAGACTGCGCCTATGCCGGCTGCCAAGCGTCCTAAAAAGGATGACCGTTTCAATTCTCGGAGATCTCAGGTTGATAAATAAAAGTGCGAAAGCCCTCCTCAGGAATGATGGAGGGCATAAAGGAAACTACTAAAAAACGTTAGAGGCCCGTTTTCTCCCCAAGCAACCCTTTTGTTCAAAGATCTTTGAAAAAACTTGCTACTGAGATTCAGTCTTATTAATAAAGAGGCTGCGAGAAATCGGAGAAGGCTTTTCACGGGTCTGGAAGCTAGCAAGTCGGATGCCATCCGACAACCTCTCAAAAAAGATTAGTATTTCTGCTAATCATACACCCCCTCCCAGCGCCATTTTCCGCTGGGAACACGAACCAATCGACAGAAGAACTGGCTACCCCACTCGACATCCCACTCCTCCTGCGACCATCGGTAGCGAGGATCCCACCAATCTCCGGAGATGCGCCACGGGCCCCGTACGGCCTGGATGCGATGAGACGAGCGCTTCCAGATACAACGCACCGGCCTCCCCTCCTCACACCAGACCTCAATGGGCCGCGGAGGACGGAAGCGTCGCAAGGCGGGCCCGAGGTTCTTCCCGTACGTCATGGCTCCCTCTTCAACCTGGATTCGGGTCGAGGCGGGCACCAGCTCGCAGGCGTCGGGATGATGGGTGGGCTCGCGGACGGGGACTCCTACCTTTTCCTCGCCGAGAAAGCCCTGAATCCTTCCCACCGTTTCTTGAAACTGAAAGGGGCTCTTCGCCGAAATCTCGAAAAAGTCCCGCTGCTCGGGGAGTGGATCGCCCGGTTCAGCCTCGAGACCGATGAGCTGGAGTGCCGCCTCTGTCCGCACCCCCGAGAGATACGCCTCGATCATGGCAAAGAGCGGGGTCACGCGTGCCGTGGCTTCCGGGAGCGCAAAGCCATGGCCTCCTTCAACCTTGGCCTCCGTGCGCCAGAAAAGCTCCAAAGAGCGGGCGATCTTTCCTGCAGCCAGGAGCGAGGAACAAACCTCTTCCAACAAGCGACGAATGATGAACAGAGCCTGATCGAGGGTCTCGACCCGATGCTCCAACTCCATCTCCCGCCGAAAGACAGGGGGCTCCTCAATGACGGTCAGCAGCCGGGCACGGCGTCCTTTCATCCGCTCCCAGAGGAGAACCCCTTCAGGCCCGAGACGGCTGGCAACAGCCCCTTTGGCAAAGCGGACGAACTCGAGAAGACAGGTCAACCCCCACTCCCGCAAGCGCCTGAGAATCTCTGCCGGCAATGGAATCTCGTGAAGCCCCATCCCCCCGAAAAGCCCTTCATCCGTCACCGCATGGGAAAGATGTGACCTCCCGTAAGACGCCCACTGGGCTCGCTCCGGAGTGTCCGAAATGCCCACCCGGATCGCGATCCCGGCCCGATCTGCCCGGTCCGCAATCTGCCCGGCCATCTCCTCAAGATTCTTCACCCCGCGCAGATCGACTGTAACCTCTCCGGCGGCAGTCGCCTCAACTCGAGGAGAGACCCCGAAACCGAGAGCAATCAGCCATCCCATCGCCGACTCTTCCGCCGACGGGTTCTTCTCCAAGACGGCCAGATGCGAACACCGCGCCAGAGCCCGCGCCGTGGACATCCCCGGGGCGACTCCTTGCTTCCGTGCCTCATCGTCGACACAGGCCAACACGGACGTTCGATCCTCTCGCACTGCCACAGCGCAAGGAGATGGCGAATCCTCCTCCTGACGCCAAAGAGCAGCCTCCAGAGGAAAATTGGGAATTCGGATAACCGCAAACACCTCACCGCGTCTCCCTCATCCTGCCTTCTCGGATCCGATCTCCCTGCCCATCGCCGAAACGAATGGCCCTCCATCAGCAGGACCGGCGTCCTGAGTCGCAGCTTGTCCATCGGCGGAAACGAGTGAAATTCCGCCCCTCAAATCCTCTCGGGACGCATTGAAGCAGTCGGGAAAAGCCCAATCTGCAGAGAGGTGCCAACGCTGAGTCGCTGCCGGAACCACCATTGGCGGCGTCCAAAGGATCAGACTGGCCCCCTTCCGCTGCGCCAGGCGTTGCAATCGGTACCAGCGATTCAACGGCACCCTCTTCCACTCTTCTGCCGACAAGAGGACTCCATCCAGGCAGACAAAGGGGAAATTCTCGTCTCGCAAGACAGTATCCGCAACGCGAATCGCCTCTGACAGGCCGCCCCCGCGCGTCCACAACAGGTGCGGGTAGGAGCGATCAAACGCCGTCACTGGGTCGAGGCAGTTGCAGGGATCCACCCAAACCATGCGCAGACGGCGGCGCTGTGTCTCCTCCACCAATTCCAGAAGCACCTCCAAGCTTCCCGAAGTCCTTCGAGGTCGAGTCGTCACCTGCGTTAACCCCGGAGTCTCGATGCAACCCCGAATCCAGGAAGAGAGGTCCTCGCCCGTCTCCTCCGAGCCTCTCCGTGTTGACGAAAAAGCCGAGGGAAACCGAGCCCTCACTTCGGTGCAGATTTGGTCAAAGGAACGAGAAGAGAGGCTCATGATTTATAGTGATATTTTGTTCACTATTTCAGGCAAGCGAGAAATGAAACCTAACTCTATTTTGATTCACCGAAACACTCGCTCCGGAATCGACATGTCACAACTTTTCCTAATGCTGTACTTTACGACGCCCCTCCGCTACTCCAGATCCCATTCACCCTTATTCCTCGTTGATCAGGATGATGCATCGATCATTGCCTGAGATTCCCCCCACGAAAAATTACCCATGCCTCCCAACCCCTTATTCACTCGTTGTTTTCCGCAACGACCTGCCCCTTGCCGCCATCATGGATTTTGACGTTATCATCATTGGAGGCAGTTTCGCTGGATTGAGCGCCGCCTTGTACATCGCCCGCGCTCGTCGATCAGTCTGCATCGTCGATAAGGGCTCACCCCGCAACCGCTTTGCAGACCACTCCCATGGCCTCCTCGGAATGGATGGGGTCGACCCACAGACCATTCTCACCCGAGCTCGTAAACAGCTTACCTCCTACCCTTCGGTTCATTTCATCGACAAACGCGCAGTGGAGGCAAAAGCGATCCCCGACGGTTTCTCGGTAAAATTATCCACCGAGCGCACGTTCAAATCCTCCCGACTCATTCTTGCCTACGGCCTCTCCGACCAGCTCCCGACCATACCCGGCCTTCAAGAGCGCTGGGGCAAGACGGTCCTCCACTGCCCTTACTGCCACGGGTATGAGTTCAGCGACCGTCATTTGGGCGTCCTCTATCTATCCTCGATCTCCATTCTCCAAGCCATTGTCGTCTCGGACTGGGGTCCCACCACCCTCTACCTCAATGGAGAATCCCAGCCAGAGGAGGAGTCCCTGGCACAATTGCACGAACGCGGGATCGAGATCGAACCCGCTCCCGTCACCGCTCTTCAGGGAGAAGGAGAATCGCTGGCCTATTTGGAACTAGAAGATGGACGCCACTCTCCCGTAGACGCCCTCTACATCGCACCGGCAACCCGCCAGAATAGCGATCTGGCCCAACAGCTCGGCTGCGAATTCGAGGAAGGTCCGTTCGGGGAATTCATTAAGACCAACGAAGAGCGCATGACCACCGTCCCCGGAGTTTTTGCCGCCGGAGACATTGCCCGGCCGAAACAAAATGCCACTTGGGCGACCGCAGATGGCGTCACCGTCGGAGTCGCCGCTCACCACTCCTTTCTTTTCTAGGCTCTGGCGAGGCCTTTTCCGAGCGGGAAACACAGGCTGGCAGCCTGTGCTACTTTTTATGCCTCACTCATTCAAAAACTTCGAAATAATAGGAGCTCCTCGTGCTGGAAATCCGGTGCTCTAAACCTTCCGTATAGAACTCTCCCGCTCGGCATCTCTCAACTGCCTCGATGCTGCATCCATACTCCCGCTGAGAGCATCTCGCATCTTTTTCAAAAAAAGGACCGCCCTACAACCCGATCGAATTCCCGACTTGGAAAATTGACGTGACCACCGCCAAGGCGACCATGGTCACAAAGAGAAAGGCTCCCCCGATCGCCGCTCCAGAGACAATGATCGTCAGATTGCGGAGTCGATTGCTCAACGACTCGCGGTATTCTTCCCGCAGGGTCTCAAACCCGGAAGAGAGTTCTCCGGTCTCCTCGCCCACCTTCAAGAGGTCGGAGGCCGTCGGATTGAGCAGGCCGTGCTGTTGCAAGGAGACGGCCACCGAGGCACCCTCATTCACGAGGTTACGCACTTCTTCAAAACGCCTGCGTAGCTCCAGATTCCGGATTGCCTGTCGGGTCAGCGAAAAAGCCTGCGATGCGTGGATTCCGCTCCCGAGCAGCAAGGAAAGAATACTGCAGAGACGGTAAACTTCCGAATCACGAACAATCGCTCCCACGATCGGAACCTTCAGCAAGAATCGGTCATACTTGAACCGCCCCTCGGGCGTCCGGCGCACGACCAAAGAAATCAAAAAGGCAATCAATACCGTGACCGCCAGGATGGGAGCTGCCAGCAGGAGGACATTGGAGGCCCCAATCAAAAAGGCCGCAAAGGGAGAAAGCCCCGAACCCAATCCTTCGACAGTGGATTGGACCCGCGGCATCAAAAAGAATAAAAGAAACGCCGCCACGGCCAGCGCCATGCCGAACAAAAATGTCGGATACAGCAGACTCCCGATGAGCTTTCGTCGCACGTCGCGGCTCTCGTCCCGCTGAGCCAACAACTCCTCGAGGATTGGTGGAAGGTTTCCGGTCTGCTCGCCGATCTCGATGACCGTATTCATGGTATCACGACTCCGGCCCGGGGCCGCATCCTTGAGAGCCTGGCCCAAGGTAGATCCATCACTCAACCTCGCCCACACCGCTGCCGCGAGGCTTTGCAATCGCGGAGAAGTCGCGCGGTCTCGCAGGTTGCGCACAGCATCTCCGATGGCCATTCCCCCTTTCACCAGACCCAAGAGCATTTTCAGGAAGGCATCCACCTGCACATCCCCTGGGGGTGCCACTTTCTTGCCGGATTTCTCCTTCTGAGTCGTTCGCTTTTTCGAAACCGCTTCCTGAATACTCGTCGGACGCAGCCCCATGCCCCGTAGCCTTCGAGTGGCCTGTACTCGGTCCGAGGCCTCGACCTCTCCACGGGTTGACTGGCCGGAAGCGTCTCGCGCCGTATAGCTAAACTTTGCCATCGATGCGGATGACTAAGAGTCCTCTTCCATTGTGCGAACGTGCCGCAGCGCTTCTTCAGGAGATGAAATTCCTGACAACATCAGATCCCAAGCGCTTTGTTGCAGCGTCTTCATGCCATCACCCACCGCCGCCTCGCGGATTTTCTTGGAAGACGCTCGCTCAAGGACCAAATCATGCGCAGCTCTCTGGACCTGCAGCATTTCAAAAACTCCAACACGACCGCGATAACCCAGGCCACGACACCATTCGCAACCCACCGGATAGGTGAGCTCTAAGTTCTCGGCATCAAATCCCTCAAGGGACAAGTCGAGCATGCGCCGCATCGCCAGAGCTCTTTCCGAAGGCACCGGACGCTTCTCCGAGCAGTGCGAACAGAGTCGCCGAACCAAGCGCTGAGCGATAACGAGCTCGACACTCGAAGCGATCAGGAAGGGCTCGATCTCCATGTCGATTAGCCGGGTAAGTGCCCCGGGGGCATCATTGGTGTGAAGCGTAGAAAGCACGAGGTGCCCGGTCAGAGAAGCACGAATCGCGATCTCCGCCGTGTCGCGGTCCCGAATTTCCCCGACCATAATGATATCCGGATCCTGCCGCAAGATATGCCGTAGCGAGCGCGCAAAGGTCAGCCCTAGGTCCTCGCGGATCTGAGTCTGATTGACGCCGGGCACTTCATATTCAACGGGATCCTCCACCGTCATGATCCGCTTGCTCGGCGAGTGAATCATGCGGATGAATGCATTTAGCGAGGTCGATTTCCCCGACCCCGTGGGACCCGTCACCAAAATGATCCCGTTGGGGCGCCTCAAGACTTCCCCGACGATATTCTTCTCAAACTCCCGGAGGCCGAGATCATCGACGCTCATGGCCTGACTCTTCTGGTTCAGCAAACGCAAGCTGACGCTTTCCCCGTAAAGTGTGGGGAAGGTTGAGATACGAATATCAATCTCATCCTTGCCGAAATGGAATCCGATCCGGCCATCCTGAGGGCGACGCCTCTCAGAAATATTCAGGTGGGCCATGATCTTGATTCGAGAAATGATCGCGGCCTGAAAGCTTTGCAGATTTTCCGGGACCGCCACTTTGGTCAGCTCGCCATCGATCCGATAGCGAATCGCCAGCTTTTCCCGATGAGGTTCAAAATGAATATCCGTGGCGCGGCTCTCCAACGCCTGTCGGATCACCTCATTCACGAAGCGGATCACCGCGGCGTCTTCGTCTTCAACCTCCTCTTCGTCCTCCAGAGAGGTCAAAGACTGCTGGCCTTCAAGGCTTGCCGAACCGACTCCATATCGTTCCGTGATGCGCTCACTCACCTTGTCGAGTGTGCTCATTTTGACCGTGGGCCAGCGTCCGCTCAGAGTGCGGATCCAGCGTTTCTCCAACGGGCTCAACGGCCACACCACCATCGTCTCGAGGGAAAATCCTTCCTCAGAGTCCTCATCCTGTTTCACCGGAAGGAACTGCAGCGAGTGCAGAAGCTTGCTCGGCACGGCGACAAGAGCGTCCTCGTCGACGACGAAGTCCTCCACGAAAGGGAGATTGGCGACCGCCGCAACCCGGCGTGAAGTCTCATTCTCTGAAATTCCCAGTCTTTCCGAAAGGTATCGAATCTTCCCCAATCGGTCACAGCCAAACCATTCTTCGTCGGACTCGATTCCCAGGGCCTTCAACAACCCCTCCTCGGAAACGACACCTTCCGAGACGACTTCTGGTTCGGATCCGCTCATTTCTGGGGAACGATTACCCGACGGCGAACGGGAATCTTTACCGAACTATTGCCATCGTCCTGCGGTTTAGGCGCAGCCGAGGAAGAAGTCGGAAAGCCTCCCCTTCCCGGCGGTGGAGGGATCACAGCCGGAATTTCACCGGTAACGGTCGGAGCCTTCAAAGGGATGGTTTCTCGACGTCCACCGGTCTCGACGACTGCCTCCCGACGGACCAGATGAAATTGAATAAATTTCACATCTTCGATCGACTCGCCCGGAGCCAACCATGTCCCCCGCTTCTCTCCTCGGCGGCGTAGCGAAACCGTCACTTCCCCATCCTTGGCAACAACGCCAATCAATTCAAAGCGACTCGCAGCCGCAGCGACCGGAGCTCTCGATGTTTGCTCACGCGGTGGTTCAGACTTGCGATAACCGTGCGGTAAGAAGGGAGAACGCTCTACCAAGCTTTCAATGGAGTCCGTCTCCGCCCACAGCGAGACTCCCACCAGAAGAAGGCAACTGGCTGACAGCAGCCTCCTCATTCCTCTGGCCCCTCTCCCGTCTCGTTCTCGATCTGCTTGTCGATCGGCTCCACCGCATCGACGTCGGGGTTGATGCGCGGGATCTTCATCGAATCGAACTCTCCCTTCTCAAGGTAGTTCTTCACCGACTCCTTCTCATCCAAATTTTCGAGCATACGAATGGCATCCCGATTGGCCTCCGAAGGTGCGAGCATAACGTTCGGCTTAATAAAGATCAGCAGTTCGCGCGTGCGAACCTGAGCCGTCCGGCGAGTGAAGAGCCAGTCCCCCAGAATGGGCAGATTTCCCAGGACCGCCAATTTGTTCTTGGCCAGAGTTCGCTGCCGCTCCTGCAATCCTCCGAGGACGATAATTTCCTGATCTTTCACACTGACAAAAGACTCTGCCTCTCGGGTACCAATGATCGGCTGACCGTTGAGATCCGGGTTGTCCGAATCGGAAATGATCGAAACAATGTTCTCCACCGTCTGGAGAATTTCCATCTGGATGACCCCGGTCTCGGCGATCAGGGGCTTCACCGTCAATTCAATCCCGATGTCCTTAAACTCCACATTACTGCGAGTCGCACTGGAATCATTACTAATGACCGAGCCCGTTACGATCGGCCGGGTTTCCGCGACGATGATATGAGCCTCACGATTGTGAGTCGTCATCACCGTCGGTGCCGAGAGGACGGTGACATCCCCATTCCCGCGGGCTACGTTGAATACGGTCTGCATTGAGAAATCGGGCAGAGTCAACGCAGTCACAGCCAACCCACCAATGTTGAGTGGGATCTGACCGCCATCACCGTTGTTGGCCAAGCTAAGAGTATTCTCTCCGTTGGTATTGTACTGGATCCCGAAAGCATCAATGCCCCGCACTTGGTCCTCATCCAGGGTCACTTCAACGATCACGACCTCGATGCGGACCTGAGCGAGGAGGATATCGATCTGATCGATCAATTTCCCAATCTGCTCGATGTCACTATCCGTCCCGTATACGATCACGGCATTACTGCGTTCGTCGAAAACCAAGCTCGCAAATTGGCTGAACTGCATTCGCCCGGCGTTCTTCGCAACCGCGGCGGTGGCCAAAGCCGCTGCCTCCGGAGTCGTCCGCGATGTCTCAACGGTCGTCTGCCCTTGGGCGTTGGGAGCCGAGCCCAAAGGACCCTCGTTGCGAGATCCCTCTCGGTCGACGGTAACCTCGTCGTCTTCTTTCTCCCGCTGGTTCGAAACCAGCTGTTCAATCACTGTTGCGATCTCCTCCGCAATCGCGTGACGGATGTAGAAAACCTTGCTTGAGGTCAGTGGCTTAACATCCACATCGAACTCTCCGATGAGCTTCTCGATCATCTCCATACTATCCGGATGGGCGACGACGACCAACTGGTTCGACCGCTCGACCGAGGTGATGACGGTATTGCCGGAGAAATACCGGGACAGCGGTCCACTGGCAAAAGACTCCAGACTCTGCTGAAGATCCGCAGCAGGCATATTTCGGATCTGGAAGAAACGCACCTCTTCCTTCGAAGCCTGCTTCTTATCGATCTGGTCGAGGATCGTTTCGATCCTCTGCAAATTCGTCAGCGAATCCGTCACCAAAAGCCAGTTGGATTTCTGAAGCGACAAGAGCCCCCCCCCTCCCAGGATCGGCTGGATTGCGGTTGTGGCTTCTTCGGCGGTGAGAAAATCCAGTTTAAAGATTTTCGCATACACGGCCTCCGTCGGCTCCCGATCAAGCGTGGATCCGACAATCAAGGTCGGGGCCTCGCTCATGATCGAAGCACTGGGGACCGCCTTCAAAAACTTCTCCGAGAGCTCAACCAGCGAGATGCCGTTGAGACTCAACAGACTCTCCAAGGCGACGATTTTCTCCTCCTCGGTCAGAGGCTGATTCGGGAGAAAGGTGATCTGGATCGCGGGGATCGACTGAGGGCGCAAAATGGATCGGCCTGTCAGACTCTCCAATTCCTGGAAAACGGTATCGATGTCTGCATCGACGAAGAGAAACGGATCCGGCTGCTGAGCGCGGAGGGCTACGGGGCCGATCAATATCAGCCCCATCAAAGAGAGAAATAGGATTTTGCAGAAACGATTCATGGAGCGGAGGCTAAACCGGTTGGCCCGGTATTAAATTCAAAGCCATCAAGGCGCAGGGAGACGTCAAGACGCTCCGGCGATCTCTCGTTAACGGAAAGCAGCATCGAGTCGATCGAAACGGGAATGCCGTCATTTTCCAAGCGTCGAATAAAGTCAATCAGCGGAACAATTGCCACATTGTCGAAGTAGAGCTCGAGCCGATGAACCGAAACCATCTCTCCGCTCATCGTTTCCACCGGATCCATATCGGGGCGGAGTCCGACACCCCGTGAAAACTGGTCTACCGCCTCTACGAAAGAAGAAGCCGTCAGGGTGCGCTGGGCCTCCATCCTCTCCAAGCGGGAAGCGATTTCCTCCTCAACTGAATCCTCGCGCGAAAGGACGGTCTTCTGAAACTCCAATTCTGCGGAAGCCCGCTGGTTTCGCTCCATGAGCGCGCGATAGCCGGACAACATCGAAGACGCCCAGAAGATTCCCACTCCCAGAAGAAGAACCACCGCGATCAAACGCTCGCGCAGGCTCAATCGAAAAAACCGTTCCCGGATATTCATCCCTGAGCTCCCCCCTGATTCGGTACGCGGACCGACAGCTCAAACTCTACCCTTCCATCGCGAGTACGCGGTGGCGGGGCGTCGGTCAAGGAGAAGCGCTCGTCGCTCTTCAACCGCTCAACAAATTCATTCAGCACCCGGACATTGGTTACGCGACCTTCGACCCGAAAGGTGTCCGGCTCATCGAACGTCACATCCAGAAATTGAATTCCATCCGGCCGCACCAGATTCAAATCTCCCAGTCGCTCGAAGACCGACACCCGCGACTCGCCCAAATCATTCAGCCGCGCGGCGAGATCGGCTCTCTCCTCAACCGAACGGACCCGCGGGGCCAATTGACGTTGGGTCGATTCCTTCCCGTCGACCCAGTAATCAAGCCCCCAGAGCAGACCTTGACCCACGATCAAGAAGAGAATGAAGGCCGCAGCGATCCGGGCCCCGACCCAAATGCGTTCAGCCGACTTCTTGTCCGTCCTGAATTTCTGGATCTCTTCGGTCGGGCGCAGGTCTGCTTTCCACAGCGATTCATCCGCCACCGACCACGAACGTTCCTCCCCGTCCGGATACAAAACCACCGCCACAAATCGATCCCGGGAATCTGCCGAAACTTTCTGAATCGAAACCTTCGTCAACGAATCAATGCCCAAAAATTTCCGCCCCAAAAATTCAAAGGAAGACTCCACTTCTGAGCGAAATTCAGGACTGTCGGGTGCGCTTTGTAGGCCGATAACTTCCGACGGGATGACTCCTCCCGTCTCAAAGAAAAGCAGACAACCGCCCTCTAACGTTTCGAGATACTCGATTGTTCCGTTTTTCCGGCTCCATCCCAAAAGCGGAAAAAACTCCGGCAAGAGGAACTCGTCCCCTCCGCATTCGGGAAGCACCGATCGATCGCACCCCCATACTGCCACGCGTCCCGCCACATCCGAGTAGACACCAATCGCCACCTGTTCCCCGGGAAACGGGAGCTCTTCCTCAAATGCCAGGACCGCGGCTTCCTCCGCCTCATTGGGCAGGATCCCTTCCACTGGCTCGAAGGATTGAAAGACGAAATGACGACTCGCCGCCAAGACGACGCGTCCTCCTTCTCCTTTCTTTCCTTTCTCGTTCATGTCAGGAAAGTTACCCTTCTTTTTTCTCATCATCAAGAACCAAGGACAGCCCTTCCCGCACATCGATGAGTTTCCAATTCCCCCAGGCAGCTTCACCCTCTTCCGAGTTCACGGGTTCAGGACGCTGACCTTCTTGTTCTTCACCTTCGGAATCCTTCGCGATCCAGGCTTCCTTCCAAACATAGCGTTCGCCCACGAGGAGACTTGCGCGAATTCGAAGAACCTGACTTTCCGACGAGAAAAGTTCACCCATCTCTCCGTCCTCGCCTCCCGGCAATTCGGTCAAAACCCGATCATTTTCGGTTCCCTCTTCATTATCGATACCATCCCGCTCATCGAGCCAGCTCGGGTAAGAAATGACATCGGCATCGTGCAACCATTCCACCATTTCCCGATCTACCGAATTGATGTTGGCTGGAGAATCGTGATCGAGACTGAAACGCGAGGAAAACTCCTCTGCCCAAGGCAAAAGCGCACCTTGCCCGTCGAAGGCCGCTTCCCCCCACTCCGGAATCGACCAAATCTCATTCCAGGACTTTGGCATTCGATTCGGCACCCAGGGATCACGACCGCGTCCCAGATTCGAGTTCTCCCGACCTTGGTAACGCTCGTCATCATCCTCATCCATCCAATCGAGAAGCAAATCCCGCAATTCCGAGGCTTCCCCCTTCGAGAAACCCGATTCCTCTAAAAGATCCAGTAGTTGATCCTCCCCGAGAAGAGATAAACCGGGACGATTCGATTCATCAAAGATCTGCACCTCAATCCCGTCCAATTCCGTCGGCCAGCCGCTCAGAAGTTCAGCAGGCCGCCCCCAGCCCTCGGAAGGATCGTGCAACCCTTCCGCAATCTCCTCAAACGCATGGAGCGAAGCCATGCCCGCTTCAATCGCGCTTGAAAGCCTCAATCCAACTCCCGACCGGGACTCCCCACCCCGGGTCTCTGCAAGCAGGGATCGCTCAAGAGCATAACTCGCCAAGAGTGAAACCACCATCCCCATCGCCGCCAGAACCCCGAGTACCACCAGCAAAACTCCGCCTTGGCGAAAATTCATTCTTACCATAGCGCCAGATCTCCCTCAGCATTTCCTAATTTGATCCATCGGATCGTCTCGTCTGGAAAATGAACCAGCAAGTACCGAGGCACCTCAACTTCCTGAACTCCTCTAGCTTCCAATCGCTCAACATCCTCCCAACGCTCCCGATCTTCATCCCAGTTCCAATACTCAAGCTCGACTCCCTCAGAGAACAGGGCGAGGCCATCGTCAATACGGGGGCGATCCTCCTGATCTCCGACCACCGGCACCAGACGGATTGCATCCCGGTCGGTCACCAAAGCAAATTTCTCAGTGGACCACTCCTCCGAAAGAGCCCGGGTCAATGGACTGTTCTCAATGGAAAAGGTTAGCCACATCTCCCCTCGATCTCCGGGTAGATTCCTGACTTCAAGCCCCTCTTCGTCTGAAGTCTCGAGATAAGTGCGGAGGAACGAAAAGAGACGAAAATCCTCATCAGCCCGAAGATCGCCCGCTCGGGCCTTTTCCCACGCTCCCACGATGCCAAGTAGTAGATTCAAAGCCGCAGCAAAGATCGCAGCCGACAATGCCAAAGCAATCAGCACCTCGACCAAGGTGAATCCATTGCGCCCGCTCCCTCTCATCGATTTACCTCATCCAGACGCTTCTGAATCTCGCGCCTCGCATCATCCATCAACGGTCCCCGATCCACCGAAACGGACCAGTCAGGCCGAAAGAGAAAGAGCCTCTCTTTCGATTCCCGATCCCCCGCCTCAATCTCCAACTCAACCATAAAGAGATCGGGGATCTCCGTCTCATCGAGATTCGCGCTCCAACGAACCCTATCGCCATTCGGCAGATTCATCCGGTCCCCTTCCTCAAGTTCCTCCCGACTCTCTGCCAGTAGAACCTGATCCCGGGCAACACTCCAGCCGATCGGAGGCTGCCGGACCTCTCGCGCTCGCCCCAACAAGTTCAGCGAAGAACGAACAGCCCCCCCGACAGCAACAGCAGCGACCGTCAAAAGAGCCAGCGCCAATAGCACCTCGGGTAGCGTAAATCCCCGGCCGTTACGCCGCAAAACTAACTCAGGGCACTGCATAGAACATCTACGCGGATTGAATGCCAGTCGAACAAGAGGATCAACAAAGATTATCGGCCACAGCCCTCGTCAAACTGCAATCCGATCTACTGCCAAAAGAATGAGGAAGTTAAACTCACAAGCCCTCCCCCCAAAAACCTACTGAAACAACCGTTTCCGCAAGCCAGTCCCCACAGCCAGCCCCTTCCAGTCGCTCCCTCGCAGAGAATGAGGCCTTCGATTTCGCTTCCCGTCCGGTTCGTCTTCCAAGGTCTTTCTCACAAATTCCTCTGATCCCAGCACCATCCCGTCCGAGAAATACCGCACCCGGCACCGCAAAACCACAGACAAGGGCAACTTCCCTTTCTCCTCTTGCAAAACCCGCACCGCCTCCTCGTGAGAAATAGACGCTTTCCCTTCTTTCTCACCACCGCCAGCCCCATACAAAGTCTGCCGATACCCCGCCAGGTCCTTATCCACCACAGAGAGCCCAGCCCGAGCCAATCGGCCACCTCCAAGAGCCTCCGCATACCCACAAAACCGATAATCCTTAGGATCCGAAACCAACCCCGCCCGAACCGCGTTCAAGTCAATATAGGCCGCCACCGTCCGTAGCGCCCAACGATCCCCTTCGACCAAAACACTCTTAAAACGAGCCGACCAAAGCGGCCCAAACCGATCCCGTGAGCGATTGAACCAAAGCGTAAAACGGAGCTTCAGAGTCCGCATAAACTCCGAAACATCATGCATCCGGCGGGTCAGCTCCTTCCGCAACTCCCTCCCATCAAGAAAGTCATCCTTCAAATGCCCCTCCAAAACCTCCGCAGGCATTGGATTCCAGGGAGTAGGCTTAGGATACAGCTTCCGATACCGCCGAACCAACTCCGCATCCGAAACCTCCGTCCCTGCTGGCGGCACCTCCACCAAAATATGGAAATGGTTCTTCATGACCGCATAAGTAACCACCCGAACCCCAGAAAAATCAGCCACCTGCCAAATCATCTTCCGCAAAACCTCCCTCTCCCGGTCACCAAAGAGAGCCTCCCCATTCACTGTCCGACTCATCAGATGATGATACGCCAATTGGTCCGATTCCTTATGTCTTCTCCTACCCATAATACCGATATAACTTTTGGATTCAAATATCCGTTAATTTTTTAGAACTGTTATATAATAACATCCTACAATAAGGTTTGCCAAGTGGCAAATCGCCTATTCGTATCAACTCAGTTTCGATTCCGCTACGGCGATCTTCTTCTCCATCTCGTCAAACCGCTCGAGCGTCGACGTTTGGAAAGATTTTAGATCATCCAGAGATTTTGGGCGGAAATCCGTGATTGATTTTGAGATGCCGGCCATCTCCTCTCCGAGTTCTTCTGCTTCCTTGCGGGCTTCGTGTTCGACATCGTCATGACGCATCATCGATTCACTTTTCACCCGCCCCAATCGGTTCGCGAGAAGAGCGCGACGGGTGTGTAACTCGCCAATGAGGAAGACTTTTTTTTCGAAGAGTTCCTGCTGGGATTCCTTTTCTTTCAGGTTTTCCTGCAGCTCTTTGACTTCCTCATCCATCGACGATTTTCCTTAACTATTGGATTCGAATTTTGCCGGTTCCCGAACGGGTTGGTGCGAAGGTTTCTCCTCCGCGTTCAACTTCCAGAAATTCTCCTTGGGTGTAGAGAATAATCACCTCCCCATCGGCCGAAACGGTGCGGCTTTGGCCGGCATTTAGAGGAAATTGGCCTAACACTTTTTGGGTCTCGGCATCTTTCACCTGCACATAGGTCGTGCCGTCGGTTGCGCGAAGGGTGATCTCTGATTGGGCGGCGGAAGGCGCGGCTGGATCGGCTCCTACGATTTGTGCCGAGTTTGAGTCATTTGCCAAATCGGGATTTATTGGCGTTTCTTCGCCTCCGGAGAGAATGAGTTTAGCCAGGGCAATCAAGAGAACCACGGCAACAGTCACCGAACCGACGATTGCGGCTACCTTCATGTAAAAGGTACGGTCCAGGGGTTCGCCGGACTCTTCAAAGTCATCATACTCCGGCTCAACTTCACTGCTGTTGGAGCGGAGGTTCGGCATCTTAATCCGAGGCATGCCCCAGCGTTGCTTTTCTTCCACCGGACCATCTTCGACGACGGCGGCCCCACCCTCTCCCTCTGCGGAAGGTGTCTGTTGGCGACGGCGGCGGGAGGCCAAATCCATTTGGCCGAGAGAGGCGCGGACGTCATTCTTCGTCTGAATCGCCTGCTTACGGTTCAGGCGGGCCTGAATTTCGGAAGCGTACCAAGCGGGGTCCTCGCCCAGATAGCGGGCGTAGATCTTTACGAAGCCGCGTTGATAGATCGGAGGGAGTGGAATATCAAAGTCGTCGCCTTCAAATTGGGACAGATATTCCATCCGAATTTTCGTTGCTTCTGAAGCCTCACGCAGGGAGACACCTTTTTTCTTTCGTGCCTCTTCAAGCTGACTGCCCAATGTATCCATCCCGTTTGTCGCCATGTTGGAAAAGTAGATTGAGAGGGGTCGGTGCCCTGCGCAAAACAAAAGTGAGAAGTTTCGGAAATCGTTTTACAGAAAGAGGATAAAGCCCCAACCCAGCGCTGATGCCACCACAGTGAGACCGAGCAGCACCCAAAGCCAGGTCCGCGCCGCAGCTCCGCCGACCAATTCGATGGTCGCCCCCGGAGGAAGGGTGGCCCGTCGGGTCAGCAACTTCCCGAGGCGGAAGCTAATCAAGGTTTTCCCGTTAACCGCCCACCCGGCCGCGTCCAGCAATGGACCGAGGGTCCTCTTTCGCAGACGCATCCAGGCAATGAACATGGAGGGAAGGGAAACGAGAAGGATTAATCCGACGAAAACGAGGGGCAGCTCCCAATAGCGCAGTTCTCCCAAAGTTGAGAAGAGCGAGGCCAATCCTGCTCCGACGGCACCGAGAGCGATCCCTCCTGCTGCCAGCATGGCGGCGATTCCACCGATCTGCCCCATCTGAGGGGGCCCTTTCGGCTTGGCACTCACCTGAGTCACTCCGGTTTGCATTTTTTCCTGCATCGCCTTGTCGCGGGAGGTCGCCCATTTCTCGACCTGTTCGCTGATGAACCGACCGATTCGCACATAGGGCAAGAAGAAGGCCTCGTGAATGCTGATGGGGTTCTCTACGATTTTCACGACGGTCGAATCCCAGAGCTTTCCTTTTTTATCGAGAAAGACTCCATTACGGCCGACGAGGAGGTTCGAAGAGTCGCCAGCGGAAAAAACCGCGGCGATGTAAAATTTATTCGGGGAGTCTTTTCGGCGGCATTCGCAATATGCGAGAAAGGCCCGTGCCAAACCTCCCAGCGGTGCATGCTTGTTCGGATCTTCGATTTTCAGGCATAGTCGACATTCCCGTCCGTCGAGGTAAAGGACTCCCGCCTGAAATATAGCCTCCTCATTCTCTTCGTAGAAGTCATCGAAGTTCACGAAGTTGCGTAGGACTCGGATCAGGTCACGATTCATCCGGGCCAGTTTCTCCACCTCCGTGACAGCCTTCATTCGTTCGGCCAACGCCGCCTCTTCGGCAAGAATTTCCTGAAATCTGGATTCCTGATCCGATTCAATGAGGCTCCGAATCCGGTCGACTCCCAGAACCTCAACCGCCGCAGGAGGCTTGGATTCGTGCCAACTCCGGTAGCGGGAGAATGCCTCTTTCACCCCACTCCACTCCTTTGCCGTGAGCGTGTCGCCAATCTCGAGCGGCAGCGGCCCCAAGACCTTGGACTGCAATTGGCTCATCCGAGCGGCCCATTCGGGGTTGATTCCCGACTGCAGCGGAAGCTCTTGAAGCGGACCCACTTTCGCAAGCGGCAGGTCGACAATTTCCGCGCGTGAGATGGAGAAGTCCTCTTTAGCGACAGCCTCGAAGAGCGATGCCTCACGATTGAGAGCATCCAACGCCCGATCATCGAAACTGGCCAATCGACAGCGGGCAAAATAGTCGTCGATCTTTTTCTCTACCGCGACCAAGGCCTGAAATGCTGGCGGAGTCTCGGAGCCCAATGGAAAGACCTCGCCCTCCTCTGCCGAGCTCTTCTCCCCTTGAGTCCACCATTCGTTATAACTTCTGAGCTCGGCGAAAAATTCCTTCACCCGGGTCGAATCAATTCCCGGTTGGCCACTGAGGTCGGGCACCGAACCCTTCACTTTGATAATGTCATCAAAGGTTTGGCCCAAATCTTCGTCCCCAACCGCATCGCGGGCAATGATACCATCCCCATTGAACCTCGACTGGCCAAATATCGCGCGCGTGTTCGCGGCTTCCCCGACGGAAATGTCCACCGGATTCGGATCATTGGTGTTCTCCAGAATTTGGCGGGCCGAGATGGTGATCGCTTTCCCCTCCGGCGTTTCCGAAGAAATCGCATCAATCGGAAGATCGCCACCATTGAAAAGAGCACTGGGATCCCCCATCCGATGCAGAGTCCACTCGACCGCGGTAATTACCTCCTCCAGGCGAACGCGTCCATCTCCATCCGCATCAATGAGTGCGAGAGTATTTCGATCGATCTCCAGCCCATCCACCGGACAACTCAAGGCCACCCATAACTTTGGATCCAATTCCCTGAGATGCCTCAAATCGTCAGGTGACTCCAGCTGGACTTGAAATGTCTTCCCCACCTTGCGGAACTTCCACAGATGAGGCTTGGCGGTATCGTTCGAGTGGTCCATGGATTTACTATGATGCAAAACCCTTGCCTGATAAAAGCCTCAAAACAGATCAAGCGATGAGTAACCCCATCATCCCCGATCCCCGCGCCGTCCAAGTCGACGCTCCCGAGATTGCGGAAAGCGAATTTATCGAATCCATCCTCTTCGAAAATGATCGGGTCCTCGCTGTCGACAAGCCCGGTTGGCTCGTCTGCCACCCCTCGAAAAAGGGACCCGGGTCGAGCCTCGTTGGCGCTGCCAAACGGTACCTCAATCTCGAAAAGCTCCACCTTGTCAGCAGACTCGACCGTGAAACAAGCGGCATCGTGGTTTTTGCCAAAGACCGGGGAGCCGCCCGCACGATTCAGATGGGCGTCGAGGCTCGCAAGGTTACGAAGAGTTATTTCGCGGTCCTTCACGGAGAGCTAGCCGAATCGCAAGTCATCGAGAACCGCATCGTCCCGGACAAGACGAGTGAAGTCCGGGTCAAGATGCGCGCCCTGCCGACCGAGCGCGATCCGAAGATCCGCACCCACTTCCATCCGTTACGCACCTTCAACGGCCAAACTCTCTGCAAAGTCGTCACCGACGGGGGACGCAAGCACCAGATTCGCGTACATGCCCAGCACATGGGCCATCCCCTCGTCGGCGAGAAGCTGTACGGATCCGACGAGACTCTGTACCTGGAATTCTGCCGGGAGGGCTGGACCGAGCGCTTAACCCACGCTCTTTCTTTCCATCGACAAGCCCTGCACTGCGGAGATTGGTCAATGGAGAATAACCTCGAACTTCCTGCCCTCGTCGCCTCTTTGCCCTCTGATATGGCCCAGCTGGTCGGAGAGAAACCCTCTTCATAGACGAAGAGGGTTCAACCGTAGGACAGGCAGAAGTCAGGGACAGATTCTCCCGCCACTCAGGAAACTGGCGCAGTGTGGAAGCGCCACCTTCTGGGAGGTCGCCCTTGTGCACATTCTTCTTCGGGTTGGCTCCTTGCCGTCAGCCCGGACTGGGGTCGAACCACTCCAGGCTTCGGCGGATTTCGCAAGCGAAGCCCCTCCTTCTCCTGTGGGCCGATGGTGCGGTTTGTCCGAGCAGATAGACCCCGAAATCGAAACGCGGAGGGAATAGCCTTGGTCAGAGACATCCCATTTGGGTTGTGCGCGGACAAGGCTGAAGCCATGCCCCACTGGAATCTGAGCACGGTCTCAACCTTTCCCCATCCGGCCTTTGCCTGGCCTCACCTTGTCGAAATCGCTATCGCGCTTCCGCTCCAGGGAGAGCTAGCAGCATCCACACGGGAGGACAGCCGCTCTCATGAAATTTAGGCGATCAATGATTTGCGAAAAAGGAAATGCTGGAAAAGTCCGGAAAGTGCGCCGGACTCTTTTCCTTAGACCGGCAGCTTCAAGACATCCGACCCGAAACGGCTGGCGAGGAACTCGGGCAGTCGCACCGACGATTCCCCGTCGAAACCATTTTCCAAAAGAGCGGCGAGGACGCGGGGGATCGCCAAGGAGGAACCGTTCAAAGTATGAACGAACTCTGGCTTGGCTCCTTCTTCACGACGGAAACGAATATTGGCCCGGCGAGCTTGGAAGTCGGTGAAATTACTGCAACTCGAGACCTCGAGCCAACGCTTTTGCCCAGCTGCAAAGACCTCCAAATCGAATTGGCGGAAGTGCGGGAAGCCCATGTCTCCACTGCAGATTTCCAACACTCGGTACGGAAGGTCGAGAGCTTGGAGAATGGCCTCCGCGTCGCCGAGCAACTCGAGATGAGCGGCCTCACTGTCCTCGGGTTTCTCCCATCGCACGATCTCGACCTTGTCGAACTGGTGAAGACGGTTGAGCCCGCGGACGTCAGCGCCCCAGCTTCCCGCCTCCCGGCGAAAACAAGGGGTGTAAGCCGAATGCTTAAGGGGAAGATCGGCCGAACCGATAATCTCGTTGCGATAGAAATTCGTGACCGGAACCTCTGCCGTCGGGATGAGGTAGAGCTCCTCTTCGCGGCAGGAATACATCTGTCCCTCTTTATCCGGCAGCTGCCCCGTTGCCCGGGCACTGTCGGCATTGACCACCAAGGGAGCGGCAATTTCGGAATACCCGCGGGATGCATTGTGATCCAGGAAAGCGCCGATCAACACCCGAACAAACCGAGCCAGATCGCCCCGATAGAACGGAAAACCCGCTCCGGAAACTTTGGTCCCGCGCTCGAAATCTAGGAGTTTGTCGATCCCTGGAAGGTCAAAGTGAGCCTTCGCCGTGGCATAGGAATCGAGATCATGAGCACTCCGCCGGATTTCGACGTTGTCCGCGTCTCCCCGACCATCGGGAGATTCATCCGACGGCGCATTCGGGAGCTTCATAAAAGCATTCTTAAAGGCTTCGTCCGCTTCCTTGGCCGAGGCTTCGAGAGACTTGGTCTCGGCGGAGAGCTTTTTCATCTCTCCGACTTTCGCCATAAATTCTTCGGAGCCCTTTTTCAAGGCCGCCATTTCCTTGTTGGCAGCATTCTGATTCGCCCGTGCCGCTTCGGCATCGGTTACCGCCCGGCGTCTCGATTCGTCGAGGCGCAGCACCTCATCAAGGTCCGCAGAAAATTTCTTACGGCCCAGGCGTCCACGAAACCACTCGGGGTTTTCTCTCAGCTTTTGAATGTCGAGCATCCCTCAATCTCTAGCAGCCGAACCGCCTTGGGCAACCGGTATTTTCAGGAATTGTCGGTGGGGACTCGGATCAACGGGAAATTGCCCCACCTTGACGGCGCATTCGGGTTGGTGAGGAGCTTGATCGGCGATCACACCTCCGCCTACCCGAGTCTCCGTTATCTCGCTTCGGCCCAAGTACCCGCGCTACTGAGATTCTTGGACATCGGAGATTCCTTTCTCCAACAGATGTTCGCGGGTAGCCGGTTCCAGGTGAACGAGGGCTCGAATCACCTCCGGATGGGTGCGAAGAATTTCATCTTTCACCTCTTTGGCAATTTGATGCCCTTCCTCGACCGAAATATGGGGGTCCACCTGCAGATGGAGATCGATCTCATAAAAATCCCCGATCTTCCGGGCCCGAAAATCGTGATAAGCTCGCGCCCCTTCAATCGGAAGAATGTGCTCACGAAGATCTTCGACGATCTCTCGCTTCGGGGCCGCATCGAGAAGATCATTTCCGGCACGGGCACAGATCCGGAAGGCTTCGCGGATCAACCACACGCCGAGAACCAAGGAAAGAAGCGGATCGAGAAAAGACCAGCCAGGGCCACCGATCCAAATACCGACCAGTGCCACACAAACCGCCAATGAGGAAAAACTGTCCGTTCGATGATGCCAGGCATTGGCCATCAAGAGGTCGGACTGCATCTTGACCGCGACCGCACGGGTCCACCAATACATACATTCCTTGGCGAGGAGAGAAAAGCCCGCGACCCAAACTGCACCGCTTCCCGGGGTGGTCCACTCATCCCTCTGAAAATCCATCACCGCCGCGATCACCAGTCCCACGGAAAGGGCAAAAAGGAGGATTCCGATAAAGAGCTGGGCGAAACTCGCAAATTTGTGGTGACCGTAAGGATGATTTTCATCCTCGGGGATCCCGGCTACGGCCAGACCAAAAAAAACAGCCAGATCGGATACGAGATCCGTCAGGCTGTGTAATCCATCCGCCAGCAAGGCACTCGAGTGGAACCAGAGTCCAGCTCCGAGCTTGGCACTACCGAGTACGAGGTTCAGCGCGAAGCTGACCGCCGTGACCCGATACCCTTGCTTGTCCTCGCGCATGACTAATCACCAGACAAGGTGACAACCGCAGCGTGAGGTGGCGACTTGATTTCGAGAAGTACCCGGAAATAGTCCGGACACCTCCCGACTCAATTAGCTCTCTTGGGCAGGAGCTTCCTCGCCAGCAGGAGCTGCAGCAGCTTCGGGAGCCGCTTTGCGAGCGCGACGAATCAAGCTGCGAACCGTGTCGGTTGGCTTGGCGCCGTGTTCCTGCCAGTAGTCGACTCGATCGAGATCGAGCTTCCACTGCTTTTCCTCAGTCTTGTTTTGAGGGTCGTAGGTGCCGAGCAATTCAACATACCGGCCGTCACGACGGGCGGTGTTCTCTGCAACGACTACCCGATAGAACGGGTTGTGACGGTTGCCGTGTCTTTGGAGTCTGATCTTAAGAGCCATTTCTTGAAAAAAGAGTGGAGAAAGTCGAAAACCTTAAAAACTGTCAAGGCTTATCAGAGAAATGAAAAGAATCGCTCGACAGGAGCCATCATTCTCTATGGATAAAGTCCATGCTACAAGCTGGAATCGTCGGTCTCCCCAATGTGGGAAAAAGCACACTGTTCAACGCCCTGACGCGCACGCGGAAGGCGGAGGCTCAGAACTACCCGTTCTGCACCATTGAGCCCAACGTAGGGGTGGTCAACGTTCCGGACGAACGTCTCGAGCCTCTGGCCAAGCTTGAGAACAGCCAGAAGATCATCCCTGCCGCCATTGAGATGGTCGATATCGCCGGACTCGTCGCCGGGGCCAGCAAAGGAGAAGGCCTTGGAAATCAATTCCTCGCCAACATTCGCGAGGTCGACGCGATCGTACAGGTGGTTCGCTGTTTTGAAGACGCCGACGTCGTCCACAATATGGGCGAAATCGATCCGGTGCGCGACATTGAGGTCATTGAAACCGAGCTCGTACTCGCCGACCTGCAAAGCCTTTCGAGTCAAGAGGTCAAGGTTCAGAAGAAAGCCCGCGGCGGCGACAAGGAAGCGGCCAAGCAACTGGCCCTCATCCAGCGCCTCACCCCCCATCTCAACGAGGGCCATGCCGCCTTTACCCTCCCCCTTGAAGAAGGCGAAGACGAGATTCTCCCTCGCCTGAACCTCCTCTCGGCCATTCCGGTTCTCTACGCCTGCAATGTCTCCGACACCGACCTGGCGGACCCGGATTCCCTGGAAACCGTCCAAGCCGTGCGCAAGCATGCCAAGGATCGCGGCGACGCCGGCGTCTGCGTCATCAGTGCCCAAACCGAGTCCGAATTGATCGATTTTTCTCCCGAGGAAGCTAAGGAGTATTTATCCGAACTCGGCGTCTCCGACTCCGGAGTCAGTGGACTCATCCAAAACACCTACAACCTCCTCGGCCTAGCATCCTACCTGACCGCTGGCCCTCAGGAAGTTCGCGCGTGGACCTACAGGGTCGGGATGAAAGCCCCACAGTGCGCAGGTGTCATCCACACCGATTTTGAGAAAGGCTTCATCAAGGCCGAGGTCGTTTCCTTCAATGACCTGATCTCTGCCGGCAGCATCCAAGCCGCCCGGGATGCCGGACGCTACCGCCTCGAGGGAAAAGAGTATCTGGTCGAGGACGGCGACGTCGTTCACTTCCGCTTCGCCTAGGATAGACCCGGGCTCTGCGGACTCCCGAGCCAGAGACCTCCATGTCTCTCCGGGAAGGTCGTAAAGGGAATGATTTGGTCTGCGGCCTGATCCATCGAGATCAGGTCGCCAGATCTCCCCGTGCTCGAGCAGGAGGTTGGTGTACCGTGGCCATCCGATGCCAGTTACTGCGGATCCTCGAAATCTATGAAAAGATTCCCCGGAGTGACCGAGCATGCTTCGATCCGGTGGCAATTGCTCCGGCCAAAACACACATCATCTTGATTAAAGCATTTTCTGGGCCTTTTTAACAACAATCTTCCAGAACCGCTTGCAGTCGGGAATCTAATCGGTTAGCAAGGATCATACCGTGCCCGAACAAGGATTCCAGCAATTACAGAAGCAGACCCAGTCCCTGGTTCTCGCTCCGCAGCTACGTCAGTCGCTGAAGATTCTTCAGGCACCGGCGATGGAACTGCGTTCCTCGATTCTGGAAGAATTGCAGATTAATCCTACTCTGGAGGAGCTCCCAATGGAGGGAGTCAGCCTGGACGACACGGGCGAGGCCCCGGATTCCAACGAAAGTGAACCCGACGGGGAGATGGACTTTGAAAAAGAGGACTACGAGCTCCTCAACCGGATGGACGAAGACTGGCGCGACGACATCGGCAGCGATTACGCAGTCCGGACTCCGAGCTCCGACGAGGAAGAGCGCCGCAAGCACTTCTTCGATTCCTTTGTCGGAGAAGTCTCTCTGCAAGAGCATCTCCTTTCTCAGGCCGATCTTTCCGAAATGGATGCCTTGGACCGGAAATCCTTGGAATACTTGATCGGCAGCCTCGATCGTGAAGGATTCCTCAATGAGGACGTCGAGAACATCGCCCTCCTCGGAGACCTACCGCTGAACAAGGTCAAGAAGGCCCGCGAACTCCTCCTGACCTTCGATCCGGTCGGGATCGGTGCCGTTGATCGCCAGGAATGCCTCCTCGTGCAGCTGGAACTTTCCGGCAAAGAAAAGAGTCTTGCCGCCCGCATTCTGCGGGAGGAATACGCCCTTCTCCTCCGTCGCCGCATCCCCGAGCTTGCCCGCAAATTCGGAGTCGACGCAGACACCATTCATCGCGCTCTCGGAGAGATTGCCAACCTCGACCCCGCTCCCGGCCGCCGCTTTGCGGAGGATAACAACCGGGTCATCGTACCAGACGTAAAGATTTTTAAGGACGAAGAGGAGGAGTGGCACATCATCCTCAACAACGACTACATCCCTCGACTCCGGATCAGCCGGGTCTACAAGGATCTCATCGCCCAAGGCAAACTCCCCCGCAAGGAGAAGGAATACCTGCGTGAGAAAATCCGCTCCGGGCGATTCCTGATGAACTCAATCGAGCAACGGCAACAGACCGTCGAACGCATCGCTTGGCAACTCCTCGAACTGCAAAAACCTTTCTTTGAGGACGGCGTTTCCAAACTGCGACCGCTGACCATGAATCAAGTCGCCGAAATCATTGGCGTCCACGAGACCACCGTTTCGCGGGCTATCGCCAATAAATACATCGATACGCCCCATGGGATATTCGAACTCAAGTATTTCTTCACCGCCGGCTATCTGACCGAGGACGGGCAATCTGTCTCCAACCGGAGTATCAAGGATACCATTCAGCAAATTGTGGAAGGAGAAGACTCTGCCAAACCTTATAGCGACCAGGCGATCGTCGAGATCCTAAAGGAAAAGGGATTCAAGATTGCGCGCCGCACCGTCGCTAAATACCGGGACGAACTCGGGATCCTCCCGACCAACCTTCGCCGCGCCTACCAGTGAACCCGGGAGACGGAGATTCGCTTCGCCTCGTCGTCAACGCCGAAGGCCGCCGTGTCGATGCGGCGATTCTTCAGGGGCGAGAATGGATCGACTCCGAAACGGTCGAAGGCAATTCCGTCGAAAATCTCGCGCCAGCCCTTCGCGCAATTCTGGCCCGCACAAAGACCAAGCCCGCAGACCTCCACACCTGGATTTACAGCGGCGGCCCTGGATCCCTGCTGGGGCTACGCTCCTTGGCGATGCTTCTGGCCACCTGGGAAATTTCGAATCACGCGAATTCAATTTCCAAATACCGTTATTCCGGGCTCGTCTGGACGGCCAGGGAGATCCAGCGAACGATTACGGATCAACCCTTTCTCCTCATCAGCCCCTGGCGAACCAACGCCTGGAACGTTCTTCGGGTGGAGAACCATCCAGCGACCGAATCCGCCCTCGAAGTGGTCGAAGGCGATCCCGCCGCTGACATCGATCTCCCGGCATATGTCCTCGGAGAACGACTCCGCGCGATCCCTCCGGCTGGCAGCCAGACCCTATCCCTTCCCAAGATTGAGACACTCGCACATCACATCGGTGAACCGGGCTTTCTTGTCGAGACGAACACAATCGAACCCCTGCAATCCGGCACCACTGAATACAAAAAGTGGACCCCCACTCTCCCCGCCCAATGAGCTACAGCAACCAGCATCGGTGCTGGGTTGAAATCGACCTCGGTGCCCTCGAACGAAATCTCGGCCGCATTCGCGACAACCTACCGCAAGGCGTCCGCTACGTCGCCGTCGTCAAGGCCGACGCCTACGGCCACGGCGTCCACCAGACAGCCTCCCGGCTCATGCAGGCTAATGCAGACGCATTTGCCGTCGCCAATGTAGAGGAAGGCGCCCGCCTCCTCGAAATCGCCCGGGGCTGGCCGATCCTCGTCCTCGGACCGGTTCTTCCCGAGGAGGAAAATGCGCTGATCCAGCTCGGCCTCGTCGCCACCGTCTCCTCCTGCGAGGAAGCCATCCGGTTCAGCGAATCCGCCGGCAACCTCGGCCAAACGCTCGACGTCCACGTCAAAATCGATACTGGCATGGGTCGACTCGGAGTCTGGCATGAGGAAGCCACTCGCGTCTTTCAAACAATCGCTTCGTCTGAAAATCTTCGCCTTCGGGGAATTTACACCCACTACTCCGATGCCGTCGAGTCTCCCGAATTTACTCGCGAGCAAAGAGCACGGTTTGTGCAGGCGGTACGGGCGGCCGGACTCGAAGACAGGAACGACCTCCTCATCCACGCCGACAATAGCGCGGGCACCGAAGCGTTCGACCGCAACAACCCCTTCAACGCCGTCCGCGTCGGATTGTTGCAATTCGGAGTCACCCAATACCCGTCCTCTGTTTTTCACTCGGTTTCCATTGAACCCGTATTCCGGTTTTTTACCCGAGTCGGCCTAATCAAGTCTCTCCCGGCCGGAACTCCGGTCAGTTATGGGCGGACCTATGTCACCAAGGAACGCATACGGACCGCCATCTTAACGGCGGGATACGGGGACGGGATCCCAACCGCGGCGAGCAATCGCGGCGAAGTCCTGATCCGCGGTCAACGCTGTCCGATTCTCGGCCGCGTGACGATGGACCAGACCGTCGTCGACGTCACGAAAGTTGAAAACCTCGAAGTCGGGGAAAAGGCGGTGATCATCGGCCGATCGGAATCGTCCGAAATCACGGTCAGCGAGTTTAGTCGATGGACCGACTCGATTCCTTGGGAGGTTTTCTGCAGCGTGACCAAGCGCGTGCCCCGTCTTTATTCGACGGCTCGCAAATAACCCTGGATTAACCCGATGCTTTCGACGACTCCCAGGGATCGGCTCGCCTTGATCGGCCTCGCCCTTCTTTTGGGAGTTATCCTTCTGATCAACTTGCTGTAGCCCGGTGAGAGACCCTCTTCGCCTCTTTCCTGAACCTACATATCCGAACCGGAAATCGATTCGTCCATTTCCTTGGCCTCGTAAGAATTCAACTGGCCAGCGGCTTCAAAGTCATTGACCTGTTGCTCCTCATTCTTGCTCAGACCGGAGATACTCGAATCATAATCATCCGATTCCATATTATCCTGAAACTGCACGCAACCGACGAGACCGAACAGGAACGCCAAACCAAGAGCCGAAACTATCTTCATGATGAAGGAGAATGACGATCCCGCGAATTAGGACAACTCGTATTTTGACCCTACTCCCGTCCACTGAGACGAACTGCCCCAGTAGCGCGAGCTCCCATGTCTCGACCTCCACACACCCAAAATCCACCGATCTCCTATCCCAGAGAAGATGCCGCTCTTTCTGCCGCACAATGAAGCTTGCCCGATCCTCCGGTCCGCCGGATGATTTCAAAATCATGCTCGAAACTGCTGCAAAACACTACTCAGCGGGAATTTGGATTGTGAGCTACGTTTTCCAACTGTTAGCCGCCATCATTCTCCTGCAAACCCTCTACTTCAAATTCACCGGAGCCCCAGAGAGTGTTTACATTTTCACAAAACTGGATGCGGAACCCTGGGGACGCTATCTTTCGGGGACCATGGAACTCTTTGCGGGAATCATGATCCTGATTCCCAGAACCGTGATCTATGGAGCAATCCTCTCACTCGGAGTAATCTCCGGAGCCCTGGTCGCACACCTAACCGTCCTCGGCATCGTCCTGACCATCGACGGTCAATCGGACCACGGCTCACTTTTCGCCCTCGCCGTCACCGTTTTTGTTTCTTCACTCGTGGTCATCTTCCTCCATCGAAAGGAAATTCCGATCCTCGGGAAGAAGTTTCGCTAAAGATTCAAGGACGGCAAAAATGCCGAATCAAAGATTTCCAAACTGATCCAAGAACTGACTAATTTCCTCACTCTCGGACGGATCGAAATACATTGCCGTGGAAAAAGCTCTCTGGGCGTCTAAGATATTTCCCATCCGGTAGTAGGCGCAGCCTAATCCCCTGTGAGCCTTTGCATAATCGGGACGATAGTTGATCGAAGCCTGGTAGTCTGCTACTGCTTTCTCATATTCTCCAATATAGTAGTAACAATCCGCACGTTTTCGCGTCGTTACCCTCAACCCATTTTTAAGATCAATTGCCCGCGAATAAGCATCAATGGCTTCTCGGTAATTTCCAAATCCGTAGTGGTTTATCCTTCCGATGAGAGTGGAAATATCTTCATTGTCCGGATTCAATTCGAAAGCTCGCTCAGCCAATTCAAGCGCCTTTCGGTCTCGATTCGTTTTGTATAGGTATAGACTGTACCGGTAGAGATTCTGAGATCTCGGATCTTGTTCTGCGGCCATCTTCGCCCACTCTAACGCCTCAGATTGCATTCCCTGCAGCCAATACAATTCTGCCTGAAGTCTCATAGCTAAGGCCGAATCCGGGTATTCCTTCCGGTATTCTTCGATGATTTGTTGGCAACGCTTTCCTTTTTCGGAGTTTGGATCTTCTACCTCTTCCTCAAAATCAGCTTCATACCAAGCGCTTTCAATTTGGCCAAATCGAGGGTCGAGACCTGCATACTCTTGGATAAAACTGAAAACCTCCCAAGAAGAACCAAGCCATCTGGGATAAAGTGCATAGGCCTTCTTTGCATAGGGTGAAAAATACAAGGGATCAATCGATACAGCTCGATCGAACCAGAGATCCACTCCTTCTCTGTCGGATAAGCCCATCGAAACTGTGATCATCTCCGAACAGGCAACATAATCCGTCGGATCAATCTTGTAGGCCATCAACAAGCGATCCTTTGCTTTTTGCAAATAGGTTTCAAACCCATCCCATCCATCATCGGTAACTTGGCTAGCCCAACTGCCACCGCGAAAACGCCACGCCTCTTTTGTTGCCCACTCCCCGTAGAGAGTATAGGGAATTGAGGTCTTTGGGTTTGCCGCAATCCAATGCTCTAAAAGTGCTCCCATTTCTCTACGACTGGCCAAGGTAAACACAAATAAATCATAGGCTGAAAAACCATCTCGCGTATTCAGCCTCTCCTCTTTGTAGGGAGAAATGATGGCTTGAACCTCTTCGTATTCTTTCTCTCGCATTAATGAGAGAATCCCATCAGTCATCTCCTGAATCTCAAAAACCGTGATAGGATTCGGTTCGGCAGAACTACCTTCTGCACAGGCAACGAGTAGAGATACAATCGAGGCAACCGCCGCAAATGAGAGGAGTAGGTAACGATTCATTCGATAGCTTTCTATTATTAGAGCAAAGCTAGGACAAGAGAATTTAATTTCGAACTCCGATTGATCCATTTGAATTTGCGATAGATATCTTGCTGGAGTTTTCCTCTTGCTGCTTCCCTTATCCTCCTGTGAAACCATTCATCTGCTTACGACTTAAATGGTTAAGATTAAAGAGAGCCCGGGACTCCGCTCCTCCGTCATTTGCGCTCGGCGTGTGATTCAGCCGAAGGATATCTGCGTTCTCGCCGGAACTTATCTGATCCGCTACGGCATACGCACCCTTCTGCCGGCACTTGCACTAACCTTAACGATGATCGTTGGGAACAAGGCCCTCGGAGGCGGCAAGAGTGCGTTGCCCTTCACCCCGATGCTTGTAGCCTTTCTGCTGGTCGCGATCGGATTTGCTCTCAAATTCTTCCCCATCTTCTTTTCCAAGAAAAGGCTAACCACCGCCGAAGCCCGGGGATTCGACCAGCTGGAGCTCTACCGCAAAGAACGGCTCCCGGTCTTACTCGATTCTCTGGAAGAGCGCGTCTTTCGGCACGAATCCGCCTTAATTCACGATCCCGAAGCCCGGGATATCGAGGAAAGGGCCATTCAGGAACGTCAGAACGAGATCACCTCACACCTCGACGATTTGTCCCCCGAAACCCTTCATTGGCTCGGGGCCACCCAAGGATCGGACCTCGTCGACGGACTCGTCAGGCAACACCCATTGAGCAACGGAGTCGAGGCCTCCCGATCCGGTTTCCTCATTACTGCCCACTCCGGACTCGCGGCCCCGCTTTCGGAAACCGCTACCCGTGCGGTGACCGGTTACGACTTCTCCCTTCTGCTCGACTATCTCGACGGAGCTCCCTTCCACACCTCGGACACGAAGATCGACGAACAGTTTCAAGGTCATCCGGTCCTCAGGGAGGCGCTGAAGGATGTAAAAAGCGGGAAGCGGTCTCTCCCCCGTTACCTGCGTCCCTCCCGATTCACCCGCCACTCAGACATCCTGTTTCACATCACCAATCTTTTCGATGCCATGGAAGAGAAACTCTGGCGGGCGGGAATTTGTCGGGAGGTCATGGTTCAATCCGGACGCTCGTTTTTAGAGGTCGATGCCGCATTTCCCGACGCCCTGATTACCGCTTCCAGCTTTCTGCGCCCCGGAGACGCGGACAACGACTATCACCGCCAATTCCCTGAACTTCCGGAATCTCTCCGCAGCCAGGGCCAACAAGTTCTCCAACGGGTCCTCGGAAAGGATCAGGACGATGCCCTCGCCATGATCGACCGGATGAAGATGCATCCTCTCATCCGCGCATTCGCATTACGGCTGTCCTACGACCCCGAATACGTTGCCGAAATCATCCGCCCGGGGTTCATCGACGACATCGAATCCATCCTCGATGGACAGGAGGCTCCGGCAAGATTCGTCCGGTACCGCGATGAAGTTAAGGCAGATATGACGGAGTTGGAGTCATTCGCAGCCCCAGCACAGCGGTCACGAGAAGAGATCCGAACCCTTCGAACCGCCTGGCACCTCAACCTCAACCAATTCCGTGAGCGGCGGGAGCAAGCCATCGATGAAATTCTCGGCACTCAAAAGGCCATCTCCCAGAAACTCTATTACGTGCGCCTCCATCACGCTCTCACCCTCCTGGACCGGGAAGAGTACCGCCACATTGTCCAGGCGATTGCTTTCAATGGAGATGTCCCCACGCCCCCCCTCAAAGTCACGTCACCCGAACCGATCAAACCCACGACCATTAAGTCATGAAAACCTATACCCTCCTCTCCTTCCTCGCAATAACCGTAATTCTCTCCGGCTGCAGTACGATCCAATCCCCATCCCTTACGGGCGAATGGGAGCAGAAGAAGGACGGAAAGACCCAAGCTGATTTGGTATTTGGTCCTGGAGATACCTTTCATGCCAACCTCGCTGCCGCCGACGGCGTCGAAGTGAAGGGAATCACCCATATCGAAGGATCCGAAATCATCTTCATCAACGAGAGCGGAACGGACGCCACATCCTCCAACCCTGCCCCCGGCACCTACATGTACTCCATCAAAGGAGATACCCTCGTCTTTGGCAAAATCGAAGACCCCCTCGTTCGCCGAACCAAGTTCCTCTCCCAGCCTTGGACGCGCGTCGATCCAGAGCAAAAGTAATTCCGAAAGGTTTCGGCGTCGAAACCGGGTAAAGTCTCTAACGGGAGCCTTTGGACTCCCCGCTAAATCTCACGACTAAAGTCATGCGAGAACGGAAATGGTGCCCAACTGACAAAATTGGTTAGTGCTACCGGGTTCTGCGATCACCCAGTTCAGTCGATCCTCTAATACCGAATTTAGTAAGGTTTGACTGTTATGGTGCAGCGCAGAATCGAAGCAGCGCAAGGCGCAGGGATCGGGTTCGTATCGAGATACGCTCCAATCCCTGCAACGCCGCGACCTTCGATTCTGGTCGCATCCCCTTGGGACGGGCGGGAAATGAGTCTGAGCGAGGCGGCCCAATTGGAGGCGGGTCTGCGACCCGTGCCATTTGGGCTAACGCTGCTCAGGCTCATTTCCCATCCCGCCATAACTGTCAAAACTTCCTAAATTCGGTATAAGTCCTTTTTATCTTCGTTTCCATCAATTCTCCATAAAACCTCCACATTCGCCTGCTAGGATGGAACGATGAAAAGATCCTTCGCGGCGAATCGGAAACTGATTGCTCTCCTCTGCTTGGTGAGCGCCTTGGCTTTGAGTCGGGGATCATTCCCCTTATTGACCGATTTTTTCATCTTCCCCGTAGGATACCTCGCCTCTTGGACAGTCGGAACGGTCCCCGAGCTCGTCTCCGGGGGCGTCCAGTTCACTAGCACCGGGACCCAATTTCTGGTGAGCCAGGCCTGTAGCGGAATCGTATTCTTCGGACTATTGGTCGCCATGGCGGCTCTGGTTGCGCCCACCCCGAGAAGATTGATCCAGATTCTACCCTATATTTACCTCTATGCCGTCGCCAGCAACGTCGCGCGGATCGTGTTCTGGACCTTGATTCTTCCACCCCTCGAAGCTTTCTTCAATCCCCGTTACCTGACACCAGGACACGAACTTGCGGGGGCGATCGTCTACCTCCCTGCGGCGATTCTCGCCCAATTCCTTCTGAGTCGGCACTTTGAGCGAAAACGCCCTGAAAAACCGGAAGCGACCGAAGTTCTCTCAGATTCAACCTCTCTACCCGACTCCCTATCATGAGCTCCTCCAAAAACCTCCCAAACTTCTTGGAACGTCCCTGGCTCGCAGGGGTCTGGTGGACAATAGCGCAGATCGTACAACTTCTTCTAAACCTGCGGGACTATGGACTCATCGCCGACGAGCTGGCTGGGAAGGAGCAGACGTATTGGGTCATCGTCTTGACGATAAATGGAGTCTCCATTCTGACTGGGATCGCGATTTGGGCCCTCGCACGCCATCCGCGCACAGAACTCGCATCCAGTCTTCTCTGCATTCTCCTTCCAACGGCCTACATTCTCTATGGATCGATTGGGGCCGAAGGAGCCATTCCGGACAACGTTGACACTTGGATTCTCCATCCCGGCAATCTGGTCTTCAATCTTTGGGCCTGCCAGGTTCTCGCCAGTCTCCTGGGCTTTGCCAAAATTTGTTGCCGCATCACCCAGTCAGGAGGATTCTCGACCCTTCTATCTGGCACTCTTTTGGTCGTCGCTCCAGTTAGCGTCCTTTGGCTTCTTGTTCAAATTCTCTCCGACCTTTTCGAGAGTACAGACATCCTTTTCACCCTCTTTGTCTCTGTGGTGGCGGTAATTACGGTGGTCCTCGCCTTCGGCGTTTTCCTCGTCGCCTTCTCCCTGATGCGCGCAGTTTTCAACGAACAAAACCGGCCAAAGTCCATCGCTCTGACCCTGTTGATCTCGCTGGTGATGCCGATTGCAGGACTGGTCCTCAACCGCACAATTCCCTTTCCTCAGGACTACCAAAATCCAACCGTATATTGGCTTACGCTAATCAATGCGATGATCCTCGCCATCCCTGTATTGAATAGACCATGGCAAAAAAAGATCCAGCTCTGGGCCACGGCCGCTGTTCTTCCCTTTTCCCTCTACTTCTTCTGCGCCTTTCTACCATTCTATCCCCTTTCGGCCTTGGCGATGATCGTAGTCGGATCCGGATTCCTCATCCTGACTCCTGTCCTGCTTTCCATTCTCCACCTCGGGAAGATCGTTTCCCTTTCACGCGTCCTCCCCACCCGCCGAAATGTTGCCACTCTCATCATCCTGGGCGTTGCGGTACTTCCTTCGATCTTCTTGTTGGGGATGCTGCGGGACCGGGCCGCGATTCTGGAAGCGCTAGACTACTCGCTCTCTCCTGATCCAGCCTCACTAGAGACCCCGCCCAGTCCGAAGCAGGTCGAGAGGGTAATCCGGGCGGTGAAACGACAAAGCCGCGGTATCCAATATCCTATTCTATCGCCTCTCTACCGAGCGATCGTCCTCCAGGGAATGACGCTCCCCGACTCCTCTTTGACTCAACTCGAGACCACCTTCGGACTGGCAGAAACCGAGGATCACGATTTTCGGGCCGGATTCTGGGGGATGCGCGAAAGAGGGCCAAACTTACAGAGAAGGATGCGCCCTGCATCCGTTCTCGCAGAGATGGCAGATGCTGAACTTTCCTCATCTTCCCCAAGCCATGCAACTCTCTCCATGGAGGTTATCAATCAGTCCAGAGATTCACGCACTGGCTTTCGTCAGGACTTTAAGATTCCTCCCGGAGTGTGGGTAGCCGGAGCCGAGCTACTGATCGGCGACTCGTGGAAACCTGCGGACATCCGCGAAAGGCGCAGTGCGGAATGGATCTACCGAACGATAGCCTCCGAACGCATTCGCGACCCTCTTCTCGTCACTCTCGATCGCCCAGGGCAAGTAGAAATCGAAGTATTCCCCGTTGACCGAGGATCCCCACGCCAACTGCGCATCAATTTGCGCAGCGCCGCAAATCTTCCAATAACCCTCGGAATGAAAGATACCCTTTTGGAGACTCATATGGAGCAGGACTCGATCCTCCAACTAGGTTCCAATCTCCTCATCCCCGCCAACCTATACCTCCCTCAACACACCCTGCGTCCGGTGTACAACCTGTTCCTGGACCGATCCACCGCCGCTGCCGACATCGGGGCATTTCAAAATGAACTGATCACCACATTAAAAAGGATCCCGATTGACGCATCCCTGCGGTGGTGGATCATCCGCGACGGAATCCACCAGCTGCCCGACTTACCTCAGAAAAACACGCCTGCATTGCTCGCAGAAACCGATCTTAGCGAACTCATTCGACCGCAATCTGGAGGCCGCAGCAAAGGCCACGTGCAATTGGCAATTATCCACCAATGGCGCCAAGCTCTTCAGAACGGTAAAGTCCCCGAAAGCTATCCGGTCATCGTTCCCATTGGCTGGCCGAGCTACTATACCGAGTTCACGCGAATTACCCAGTTCGTGGATCCTTACCTCGGCGCGACGCCGCAATGGATTCTCGACCAGAAAGAAGAAATTCCCGCCGCCGACAAAAAAGTTTCGATCTTCCGACGTAAGGATCAAACGGGCGTTGTTCCTGCCGAGCTAAAGAACGACACCGCCCGGTGGGCTTTCTTGTTCGAGACCAGTGGAACTCCAGAAATACTCAACACGGATCGCCAATTCGAAGAGATTTCCACCAGTCTCCTCCAAATAACACGAGTTCCCGATCCTGCCTTGCGAGCCTACCTCACCGAGGCCTATTCCCGATACAACCCGGCCCTCCACGAGGACGTTCGAGAAAACCTGATTAGCCTCTCCAAGAAATTCTCGGTCCTCCTTCCCGAGACCGCCCTCATTGCCTTGGAAAACTCCGCCCAGGAAGAATTTCTGAAACGGTTGGAGAAGATCGGCCAAGATGGACACTCCGGTCTATCCTTCTCCGAAACTCCCGAACCGACCACCTTACCTGTAATCGGCTTCACCATCTGGATGCTGGTGCGAAGACACCGAAAAGAATGAACGGAGGATGCTCCTCGACTGCAAGGGTCTCGTGAAAAACGCTCCCGATTGACTTTCCCGGTATGAGCTCGTCGAAAGCAGTCATTCGACCGAAATGGCCCAATGCATTCAAACAGCGATAGGTTTAGCGGAGCGGACAAGGTCTCCGAATGTCGCGCCGGGACATCTCCTCTGCAAGAATCGCACGACTAAAGTCATGCGAGAGCGGAAGAGCTCTCCTGAAAAGCAACTGCCTAATTGCCGCAGTTGCTGCTACCTGCCAGACGATCCTAGACGAGATCCATCAGTGCTTGTGCATCAAAAGAAAAGGATCCCTCATAGTCCTGATTCCCTGTGAAGAAGGATTGCGATCTCAAGGGATCCTTGCCTCACTGAATGTAGAGCAACCCGCAAATGCCCCTACACCCTGCCCCATGAAAACAATTCTGTCCCTTCTGCTCCTGCTATCATTTCCCTTTTCGCTACTACGGTCCGAAGACCAATCACAGGAGTCCCATAGTTCCACTGTGACGAGCGAGCGAAGGTCTGCGACCCTTTCCGACGAACAGGTTCAGACATTATTGGAGAATACAGTCCTCACTAAGGTTGAATTTTCTGGTGTCCCGATAGAGACCGCCCTGCGATCACTTCAGAAGATGATCAACCAGGAACTGGCGAGCGGATTATCTATCCCAATCATCTGCTCGAGCGCTGGCCCCAATAAAAAGGTAAATTTCTCGGTGCGAAATCTAGCTGTGATTCGCCTTCTCGATATTATCTCACAACAAACAGGTTACTCTTGGGAAATTATTCAAGGAGTAATCGAGTTCCAGCCGACAGCTCAGACAGGAGGATTATCCAATCAATCTCCTTCATCTGAAAACATGACTCTCGGAGCATCGATGGACGATCCTTTCGCCGCTCCAGCTGGCTCTCGGACATACTATCGATTTCATAATGCGACTCAGCCACCTCCGCCACCACCCACCGCAGCGTCAATCCCTGGAGGCTATCGTCAGGACTTTAATACCGAGAGCTACGATCAAATTGTGGAGAACTCGTTTCGCTCACCGCGTGTGGCCCCTTTGTCCACTTTTTCCATTGATGTCGACACCGCGAGCTACTCGAACCTCCGGCGCATGATTCTTCAGGATCAGACGCCTCCCGCAGACGCAATTCGGATTGAGGAGTTGATCAACTATTTTCCCTACGACTATCCAGAACCTCAGGCGATCACCGATATCCCGGAAAAGATCACTCCCGATAATTTGCCTGAATTCCTGGAGCACCCAGTAGCCATCGAAACCGAGGTCGGTCCAGCACCGTGGAATCTGGAGAATCGTCTTCTGCGCATCGCCCTGAAAGGGTTTGAGATTGATTGGGACCAACGTCCGCCAGCCAACCTTGTCTTTCTCCTCGATGTCTCGGGATCCATGAGCGCTCAGAACAAACTACCTTTGGTGAAAGAGTCGCTACAGCTTCTCGTCAATCGACTCAACGAGAATGACCGCGTAGCCGTCGTCGTCTACGCCGGAGCCAGCGGACTCATTCTTCCTTCGACCACCGCCAACAACACCAAGACGATTCTTCACGCACTCGACAACCTTCAAGCTGGAGGCTCCACGAACGCGGGCGCTGGAATCGACCTAGCCTATCAGATTGCACAGGAAAACTTCATCGAAGATGGGGTCAACCGGGTGATCCTTTGCACCGACGGAGATTTCAATATCGGGACCACCGACAAAGGCAGTCTCGTCGAGAAAGCCGAAGGCTATGCCGATGAAGACATCTATCTCACGATTCTGGGTTTTGGCATGGGCAACTACAAAGACGATATGCTCGAAGCCCTGACCAATGCAGCCGACGGAAACTACGCCTATATTGATGGTCCTCAGGAAGCGAGGCGTCTGTTTCTCCAAGCCGCCAGCGGCAGCATGATCACAATCGCGAAAGACGTGAAGATTCAAGTCGAGTTCAACCCCGCGGTCGTCAAAGCGTATCGCCTCATCGGCTACGAAAATCGTCTCCTTAATGCCGAAGACTTTAATGACGACACAAAAGATGCTGGTGAACTTGGTACAGGGCAGACGGTCACGGCTCTCTACGAGATCGCCCTTCCGAGCGCCGACATCAAATTGCCCGAAGTCGATGACCTCAAGTATCAGACGTCTACAGCAACCGAAGATACGATGGGCTCCGAAAACTGGACCGGACAAGAAGTCGCCACGGTAAAACTCCGCTATAAATGGCCCAAGGAGGACAATAGTAATCGAATGGAAATTCCGGCAATCCTTCCACCCGAGATCGATTTCTCGTCCATGGGAGAAGATTATCGTCTCACCGCAGCTCTCGCCACTTGGGGGATGCTGCTTCGGGGCTCCGAATTCACCGATGTCGACGACTGGTCCATCGTCGAAGAGGTCGCGGACGATCAGCTATCTTCTCCAAAGACAACCTCTCTTCGCTCAGAATGGAGCGGACTGGTCGAGAAAAGTAAGCACCTCTCTCAACAAGAAGACTCGAAAGCCTCACCGTCCGAATAGGGCCATTTTCCTCCGAAGTCACCGAGCCTCGTCCCGAAATTCCTTCTCCCGCCTCAGCGATTGCTCTCCAGTTCTCTTCACGATTGATTTCCAGGTATGTTTGAGTCCGTCTTGGTTCTGATCGCACTAGGGATCCTCATCACTCTGGTCGTTCCCTGGATCAACCTCGCGAGGATCAATGCGCTGAAGGAGGAAAACCGTCGGCTGCACCAGATCCTAAAACGCTTGGACCGGGAAGTTCAGAACATTCCGCCTCCAACTGCAGACCCGGCATCGACTCAAAAGGTTCATTCAATTTCTGAAACGGTATCCTCGAAAACAACGGAAACACCGAAGAATAAACCCTACCGCTATACGAGTTCCCCTTCTTCCTCGACCGAGACAAGAGCCGAACCTCTTTCCACATCTCGAGAACCTCAAACGGTAAGGAAAGAATCCCCTTCCCATTCAACAGCGGAAACCGCCCCATCTGACGAAAATGAAAATACCGATTGGTTTGGCCGGCTGTCCGTTTGGGTTGGGGGAATCGCTCTCCTGATGGCTGGCTTTTTCATGATTCGGTATTCGATCGAATCGGGATGGATGACTCCTGCGGTTCGGCTTTGGTTGACCACCGGATTTGGCGTCGTCTTCTGCGCGAGTGGGCTCTGGGTCGATCGCCGGGTCTCGATTCGATCCAACCGCAGGATCGGACAAGCTCTCGGGGGAGCGGGAGTCGCATGTCTCTATTTCGCGTCGTATGCATCGGTGCACCTCTACGGGTTTCTTTCCAACACGTCCGGATTTGTCGCCATGATTGCGATTACGGTTCTCGCAGTATGCCTTTCACTGAGGCTGGGCGTTGCCATAGCCCTGATGGGGCTCGTCGGAGGGTTCCTCACTCCTTTTCTCATGGCTGGGGACTCTTCTTCCACCATTCTCCTTCTTTCCTACGTATTCATAGTATTCCTCGGGGCACAGGCTCTCGCTTTTCTTCGAAAATCAGCGATCCTTCTCGTCACCTCGTTCGCAGGAGCCTTCGGTTGGACTCTCGTTCTTCTGCTCTCTCCCTTTTCAAGTCCCTCCGAATTTGGAAACGAACTCCTTCTTTTCCTCTTCGGAATCGGGCTGACCAATGCAGCGTGGTCGGCTCTCGCTCACCGCAATCCTTCAGACTTTTTTCATTCCCCATTCTCCAGAACCGCTCGATGGATCGTATGGGCGGGCATATTGCCACAAGGGCTCTGGATTCTTTGGAGCGTTGATTTCAGCACAACCTCTATTCTTCTCTACTCCGTCATCGCTCTTGGCGCGTTGACCTTGGGTTGGATTCGAGAATCGGAATTCGGATGGATTGCCTTATTTGCTTACGGCTTTCTCCTCCTCGCCGGGCTCGTTGACCGAAATCCCGAGTTCTGGCCGTACTTCAGCTGGCCCGTTGGAATGTCCATCATCTTCGGAATCGCGGCGTTCCTTCGTTCCCGAAAATCCGATCTGCCCACCCTCTGGCTAGCTCTTTCGCTTCTCGCCAACAGTCTCTGTGTCCTCGTTTGCTACTTAAACCGAGAAATCCTTCACGAGTCCCCCGCTCCAACCCCTTTGATTTGGCTCATCGCCTTTCTCCTGTCGGCGGGGATCGCGCTCACCCAGGCCGAAATCCTTCGCACCCGCAGAGCTTCCGGAAGCGACGAGATTGGGGCCTTTAGCGTCATCGCCTTCTTTCTCGCCGCTATTGGCGTCTGGATCTATGTCGGCGATTCGTATCGCTCCTTCTGGTTGGCTGGACTCGTTCTCAGCGCAAATCTTCTCTGGTCTTGGCGAAATCGGGGACTCTTCGAAATCGCCGCAAGTGGTCTAATCATCGCGTGGGTCGTCTCAATGAGTGATCCGCTCTCGTCCACCTTCCAAGTCTTCTGGGAAGGCGCCCCTTTCGTCTCTTCGAGCCGGTCGGTCGTCGTTCCTTGGATCAACATCCTCAGTTTGATCTTTGGATTTGTAGTCTTTTGGACAAGTCTTCGCCAGGCACAGTCTTCCCAGCATCCGGAATGGAAACGTACTCTCCAATGGTTTCTCGGAATCATGGGTGCTCTCGTCATTACCGCCCTCTGCAGTCGGATCGAATCGGATGCAAAGTCCTCCGTAGAAGCTGTCCAATGGGATGGCGGAATGCTCACCTCGGTTTTTGCCGCAATGAGCATTCTCTTCCTGACTCTTAGAAATCGGTGGCATCCCGGCTGGATTCTCGGTGGTATCGGGCTTGGAATCATTGGCCTTCGAGTCGCCCTCATTCACTTGTTTGCCCCGGGAGCTTCGGGAGAGTCCTTTTTCTGGAACGCGCTGTTCTGGCAATTCGGAGTCCCAACGGTAGCCTTCCTCTTCGGTTCATGGTTATCCCTTCGCGATGGACGCTCACGCCGGCTCGAAGACTTCTGTCTTGTGGCAACCATGGTTACTGGGTGGGCCTGGGCCACCTTTCTGATTCAGGATTATTACGGTTCCCGGAGTCTCTTTTCCTCCGTTCAAACCGACTCCGAAATGTACGCCTATTCTGCGGCTTGGCTATTCCTGGCCGTTCTCTATCAGAGCTTTGGGCTCTGGAAAAACCTACGCACCCTGCATATCGGCTCTCTCACTCTTCTTGTCGTCACAGTGGCAAAAGTATTTCTCGTCGACACAGCGGCCCTGACCGGACTCTTTCGGGTGCTGTCCTTCTTTGGCCTTGGACTGGCTCTCTTGGGAATTGGATTTTTCTACAACAAAGTCGTTTTTGCTCGAAGCCGTAAACCGACATCTCCCCTGCCAGAATCGCACGACTAAAGTCATGCGAGAACCGAAGAATCGTTCCCGATTGACTTGAGTCATTCGGCCGACGCGAGCCTACAGACTCGAGCCCAACGAGAATGTCACCTCGCCGCGGAGTAGCTTCCCAACTTTTCGCCCAATTTCTTACGCAGCAATCGCACGACTAAAGTCAGGCGAGAACCGAAGACGGGAGGCGACTTCCACCGATCGCCGCTTTGTGGCAAGCCATACAGGGTGGATTTCATTAATAGTAACCAATACTCTATCCCAGATTTCCTGCGGTAGCTGAGGGCAGCCGCCCCTACGACTCTTTGGATGAATCGTGTGACTTTCCCCTTTCGCCCGTTGGAA
Source organism: Puniceicoccus vermicola (assembly GCF_014230055.1). Classification (NCBI taxonomy): domain Bacteria; kingdom Pseudomonadati; phylum Verrucomicrobiota; class Opitutia; order Puniceicoccales; family Puniceicoccaceae; genus Puniceicoccus; species Puniceicoccus vermicola. The sequence continues at coordinate 67,400 of NZ_JACHVA010000118.1, forward strand.
ATCCGCGCCATCCTCTTCCGATGTCCTGGGTTCTCCTCAGTATTTTTTCCGCCGTGCTTCTCGGGGTCTACGATCTCGCGAAGAAGAATGCGCTGCGCGACAATGCGGTGCTGCCGGTTCTCTTTTTTGGGATTGTTACCAGTGGGCTGATTTGGTTTCCGTTCATCGTCTGGTCGGCGCTGTCTCCCGAGAGCTATCCCTCGCCCACCTTTCTCGTCGATAAGCTCTCAGTTTCCGGACACCTTCTTTTATTCCTAAAGTCGGCACTGGTTGCCTCGTCTTGGGTTTTCGGATACTTCGCCCTGAAGCACCTTCCCCTTTCCATTGCTGGACCCATTCGCGCCACCAGTCCGCTCTGGACGATTCTGTTAGCGGTATTTTTGATGGGAGAAAGCCCCAGTGGCTGGCAGTGGGTGGGGATCACCATCGTCTTGGTGGCCTTCTACGCTTTTTCCTTCGTCGGGAAACTCGAGAATATTCATTTTCACCGAGACAAGTGGGTCGCGTTCATGCTCGCTGCAACCCTTCTGGGCGCCTGCAGTGCCATTTACGACAAATACCTTCTCCAGAATGCGGAGATTCGCCCAGCGACTGTACAGGCTTGGTTCTCGGTCTATCTCGTCGTGGTCATGTTTCCCTTTTTCCTCCTCTGGCGCAAAGGGGCCTGGCAAACGGGGACCTTCTACTGGCGATGGTCCATACCCCTTATCGGGATCTTCCTCCTCGCTGCAGACTTCTTTTACTTCACCGCCATCAGCCAGGAAGGGGCCTTGATCTCAGTGATATCCCCGATCCGGCGCGGGGCAGTGGTCATTACCTTCCTCGGAGGAATCCTTATTCTCAAGGAGGTCAATTTCCGACTGAAGGCGATTTGCATTCTCTTCCTCCTCGCCGGGATCACCCTCATTAAGTTGAAAACGGGCTAGCCCCTGAAGTTGGGGTGCGGCTCAAGAACTGAAGAAACCCGAACGACTCGCGGGCTCAAGCACGAATGACACTAGTTTAAGGACTAACGCTAACCGCGGGATCTCCTCACCCCCCGACATAGTCCGAGGGCCCCCTCCCCTGCGAGAATATCCTTATACACATGCCCATGGCTCTGGACGGGCGCGCAAACGCAAGAGCATGGGAGCGCGGAATTTATTCCGCCCCGCATGCCCCTCAGGCCTTTCGCCTTAGATTCTGAGTGAAACTTTTCGTGCGCAGCCAATCTGACGGGGCGGAATGAATTCCGCGCTCCATTTGACATATATTCCTCCAGGATAACTCGAAGATTTTACAGGAAAATGTTCGTCAAGGGATTTGTGCGCAAGGATATGCGATGAGTAGGAGGCGAATTATAGGTGTTGAGCGACCTTGAAAACACTGCGCTTCCGAAGGCCGGAAAACGATGTGATCGTCTCGCTCCAGAATTCCCCGCTCGAGTAGTTACCCCCCCATAAACCTGCGGCCCTCGACAACGGCCTTGACGGCTGCACCGAAAAACGAACCAATCGGGACCCGAGAATGAACAACTCGGTAAATAGAATGAGAAAAAATGCCCTCGGCATTCGCTCCGAGACTCTCTACAAATCCAACTATGAGTGAAAACGGTCACACAGATGCCAGCGTACTTGGAGGAGGCGCTCAGATGAGTAACGGCGGCTCGAAGAAGCCCGGCTTTCAGTGGGGGAAATTTTTCAAAGGCCTTTATCGTTTCCTTCGCCTCTGTCCATGGACCTTTCTTCTCATCGCTTCGGCGGTGCTGGTCGAATATCTCCCGGATCGCATGCAGGGCATGACCCTCAACTACACGATGATCGTGGCGGCCTTGGTCGTTTTCGTCGTGGAGATTCTGAAAGGGGCGGACATCCGCCTCGGGAGGTTTGTCCTTGATCTCTTCATCGCCATCGTCGGCGTGATCGCCGCGACTGCCTTGATTACCTACAGCATCACGAAAACGGGAGAATCTCCGATGTTCTATCAATGGATTGTGGCGGCCGTAATCGTTCTCGATGCGATGATCAGCACGACGATCGCTTTCTCGACGGCCCTTCGCAACATGGCCGTTGCTCACGATATGTGAGGGATCTTCCGGTTGCCCCGTTTCGCGTTCCCCGTTTTCGGTTCTCCTTTGTGTGAGGCCCGCGAGGTCTCCGATACCTCGCCCCACATTTCCTTTGCGAGGAAAAATGCTGGAGTCTCCGGGATCGATCACCTTGAATTATCAGAATGAGTTCGCCCTATTCTCGCCCGCTTCTCGGGGTTAACATTGATCACTGCGCCACTCTCCGCCAAGCCCGCTATCGGGACATGGAGAAAACCTGCGGTGGATTTATCGAGCCGGACCCGATCCAATTGGCCATCCATGCGGAAAAAGCAGGAGCCGATGGCATCACCGTGCACCTCCGGGAGGACCGTCGGCATATCCAGGATCGCGACGTCTACCGCCTGCGCGAGAGCATCGCCACCCGGCTGAATCTCGAAATGGCCTGCACGAAGGAGATGGTTCAGATCGCCCTCGATCTTCGTCCGACCAGCGTTTGCCTCGTTCCGGAGAATCGCCAGGAAGTCACCACCGAGGGCGGGCTCGACCTCGAATCCAAGCGGGATGAGGTCCAGGAAATCGTCGAAACTCTGGGCGAAGCCGGGATCGACGTCAGTCTCTTCATCGACCCGCATCCGAAGCAAATCGAATTGGCCGCCGAACTCCGTGCCCCCTACATTGAGCTCCACACGGGGGCCTATGCTCACGCCTACGGCACGCCGCGCCAAAGGGAGGAATGGGAGCGTCTGGTATCGGCCGCGCAGCGGGCGAACCGCTCGGAGATCACGGTCAACGCGGGGCACGGCATTAACTACGTCAACATCGGCAACATCTGCCAACTTCCGCATCTGCACGAACTGAACATTGGCCACAGCATCCTCTCCCGGGCTCTTTTCTACGGGATTGAAGAAGCTGTCCGGGAAATGAAAATCCGCATGAGCGCCATCCATCTCTCGGCATGACCGTTCCCCAAATTCCAGAAGGCACATCGGTCCTCGGGGTCGGCATTGATCTCATTGAGGTCTCGCGCGTCATGAAGGCTCTCGAACGGCAGCAAGAGCGTTTCCGCAACCGGGTTTTCACCGACGGGGAACTGGAATACTGCGACGCCATCAAGTTCAACGGCCCCCACTTCGCAGCCCGGTTCGCAGCCAAAGAAGCAGTCTCCAAAGCCTTTGGCACCGGCATCGGGGAACACTTGGGCTGGAAATCGGTCGAAGTCGTCAAGGATGAGCTCGGGAAACCGCTCATCCGTCTCGACGAAAAAGGCCAAATGCTTTTGCGCCAAAAACAGGCAACCGATGTGCTTATCAGTCTTGCCCACACGCGAGATCACGCCACGGCGGTCGCAATTCTCATTCGATAAAATTTTTTGATCTTTTGAATTCCACTGTGAAAATCGACGCTCATCCGGTTCTTTCCTGTTCTGCCTCCACGGAATACGAGAAAGCCTTTTTCTCGAGCGGACAGGAAACCGAAGATATCCTAATGTATCGCGCCGGCCGCGCCATAGCGGCCGCAGTCGAGGATGACTTCGAAGAGATCAGCGGTTTTCCCGCCCAAGGGAAAGCCGTCATTCTCGCGGGGAAAGGACACAACGCCGGGGACGCCCTAATCTGCGCCAACACCCTCCTCGACCGTCATCCTGACCTTGAGGTCATGGTTCTGTTGGCCTTTCCCGTCGATAGCCTCCGCAAGAATGTCCGGGCTCCCTATGAGCTGCTGCGCGTCCGTAGCGAAATCCACTGCATTGAGGAAGGGGATGAGATCACCCCTCTACTGAAAAAGTTTTCCCGCGGCCGCTGCATTGACCTCTGCATCGACGGCATCTTCGGAATGCAGTGCCGTCCTCCTCTGCGGGGTTCCCCGCTCGCCATCATTCAAGCCGTCAACGAGTTTGAACACATTCGACTGCGGGCGGCGGTAGACCTCCCCTCTGGAATTGGCGATGAGTCTGATCCAAATGCTTTCGAAGCTGACTTCACCTACTCGACCGGAATCGCCAAGGTTCCGGTGGTGGAGGACAGGTCCATTGCGAAAGTAGGTCGTCTCCGCTACCTCGATCTCGGTTTTTTTCAACCGCGTCCGGACTTGAAGCCGGAGATGTGCATCCTCCGGCAGAATATCCTTTGGCAGTTAGCGTCCTTCCGCGAACCGGCAACCTATAAGCGCACCTACGGTCACCTACTCGTCTTAGCGGGGTCCGACTCCATGCCCGGTGCCTGCCTCATGGCCACCATGGCCGCGGCCAACTCCGGATGCGGGCTCCTCACCGTCGGAACCCTGGAATCCGTTGCCCGCGCTGGCATTCCCCTCCAGCCGGAAGCCATGTGGAAGGCAATTCCCTCGATTGAAGGAACTTTGCACGACGGAATCCTCGAAGAGGTGGAATCCCGATTCGATGATTTTTCCTGCATCCTGATTGGTCCCGGCCTCGGTCGCACCCAAGGCGTTCAGGATCTGGTCAAGAAAGTCATTGAGACGGTCGACAAGCCAATCGTGGTCGATGCGGACGCTCTCGTGCCGGATCTCCAAGAGCACCTCCAGGCCCGCCCCAAAGAGTTTTCACCCGTGGTCCTCACTCCCCACCCGGGCGAGTGGAAGCGGATCGGAGGAGAAACCTTCGAAGATAGTGGCGCGAGTTCGCTCACCCAATTCTGCCAACGTAACCGCTGCATCGTCATCCTGAAGGGACCCCGCACCCGGATCGCCAATGCCTTCAACGTCTACCTCTCTCCTTTTGGAGGGCCGGTTTTGGCCCGAGGAGGTACGGGCGACCTACTTGCCGGTATGGTGAGCTCGCTTCTCTCCCAGGACCCGAAGAATCCGACCTCAGCCGCCACTCTGGCCACCGTCTGGCACGGGCGAGCGGCAGACTGCCTGGCCCGCGCCCGGGGAAATTGGGCCGTTCGCACGACCCTCCTTCTCGATTTCCTCCCGGAAGCGCTCGGCTTCAAGCATTGAACCCACGCCGAAAGCGGGAAGGCGAAACTCCCCGATGCCGGCGAAACTGCCGACTAAAGAAATAGACGTCCCGATATCCGAGCCGCTCGGCGATGTGCTCGATGCTTTCATTCCCTCCCAGCAGGAGCATCTCGGCCGTACGCAATCTCTCCTGCACCATGAATTGATTCGGAGGCAGACCGACGAGATCCCGAAACCTTCGCGAGAATCGCGAGACGGAGAGGCCGCAGCTGCGCGCCATTTCCTCAACCGAATAGGTCGAGGCCGGATTCCGCCGGATGCGTTCCACCACCTCGCCGACCTCGCGATCGCCTTCATTGAAACGGGATCGGTCCGGCTCATTGTCGAGGAGGCCAAAAATCAATCTCAGGCGGGTCCCCAACCGCGGGTCATCGGGGATGCCCCCAAAGGAGAAATCCCGGGACAAATCCCGCAAAGCCGGCATCAGCCAGAGACAATCGCGAAAAGAGCGTCCACTCAGGCGCCTGGATAACATCTCAAGCTCGGGCTCGGAGAGGGAGTCGGGAATAAAGTGAGTGGCAAAATTTCCAACCTTCCCCTGCTCTGGATCTCCTCTTGCGACCACTTGGTCTGTCCGATTGAAGAGGAAAACCACGCCGGAATGAAGACGGTATTCCACCCCGTTCACCCGGACGGCACCTCCTCCTTGAGTCGCCACCCAAAAATTGAAATGCGGCCGTGATCCCGAGTTCCAGTTCCAGTCTTCTTCATTCACGTAAAACCGGCAATTTAGCATTGTCCAAATCCGTTCACTCCCTTGCATGGCAGCTTCGAAGAGGATCACGGTCGGCCGGATGATGCAAATTTTTACGACCTCACTTGCCATAAACTTAACAAGCTGGCGACTTCTATTCTGCGTAGAATGCCTCAAAAACGACCTTCCTACTGCAAAATGCACTCATCTCTTCAGAATTACCGTGCACCCGTCACTCCGTTGAAAAGTGCAAATTTTCCCAAAAACATCCATTGGCAGATCCCACCTTCTTTCGGTATCCTTCCCCCATGGCAAAAAACGAAGATATTCGGATTGGCATCATCGGAGTCGGCAATATGGGCGGAGTCCATGCCAAGAGCATTCAGGACGGGAAGGTTCCCGGCCTGAAGCTAACGGCGATTGCGGACCGTGAAGAAAAGAACCGGGACCGAGTTTCGGACGTGAAGAAATTTGTGGAAGGGTCCGAGTTGATCCAGAGCGACGAGATCGATGCCGTCCTCATTTCCACCCCGCACTACAGCCACACCACCCTGGGGATCGAAGCCCTTCAAAAGGGTCTGCACGTCCTCGTCGAAAAACCGATCTCCGTCCACAAAGAGGACTGCGAAAAGCTCATCGCCGCCTACGACGGCAACCCCAAGCAAATCTTTGCCGCGATGTTCAATCAGCGGACGGACTTCCGCTACCAGAAGGCTCGTGAATTGATCCAATCGGGTGAGCTCGGTGAGATTCGCCGTCTCAACTGGATCATCACGGACTGGTTCCGCACCGAGCATTACTACAAATCCGGCGGCTGGCGTGCGACCTGGGGTGGAGAAGGCGGCGGCGTCCTGCTCAACCAGTGCCCGCACCAGCTCGACCTCTGGCAATGGCTCTTTGGGATGCCGAGCCGGGTAACCGCTCGCTGCCAGATCGGCCGATTCCACGACATCGAAGTGGAAGACTCCGTAACCGCCCTGCTCGAATACGATTCCGGTGTCCAAGGAGTCTTCATCACCACCACTGGGGAAGCCCCCGGAGTCAACCGCTTGGAAATCGTGGGTGACCGAGGCCGCTTGGAAATCTCTGGTGGCGACACCCTCAAATATCATCGCAACGAAGTTCCCGCGCAGAAGCACCTCGGCGAGTCGAAGACCGGATTCGAGAAACCATCCACATGGGATGTCTCGATCCCGACCGAAGGGGGCGGAGAGCAACACGTTGGCATTCTGAAGAACTTTGTCGGCGCCATCACCGGAAAGGAAAAGCTCATCGCTCCTGCGATCGAAGGCATCCACTCCGTCGAGCTCGCCAACGCCATGCTCCTCTCTGGCTTCACCGACAAGCCGGTTCAAGTGCCGATCGACAGCGCCGCCTATGCCGCTGAACTGAAGAGCCGCATTGAGAACTCTACCTTCGTCAAGAAGACAGTCGAAGCTGGCGAAGCCAGCGACTTCTCCAAAAGCTTCTAAGCGAACCCCGGAAGGAACGAAATTATTATGAGTAAAGACGGAATGAACTACGCCCCGGAAGCGGCGACCGAAAAGGTCGTCGAAAAGGGAGAATTTGTCTTCGCCGCCAGCCACTTCGACCACGGCCACATCTACGGTCAATTGAGCAACCTGGCCAAAGCCGGGGGCACCCTGAAGTGGGTCTACTCCGAAGACCCGGCCAAGCTGGATCCGATCAAAGATCATCTGGATGCCGGGACCAAGGTCGCCACGCGCTTCGAAGACATCCTGGAAGACCCGGAGGTGCAATTGGTCACCTCGGCCGCCATCCCCAACCGCCGGGCCGAAGTCGGATTTCAGGTGATGGATGCGGGTAAGGACTACTTCACCGACAAGTCGCCCTTCACCACCCTCGAGCAGCTCGCCCAAGCCCGGGCAAAGATCGCAGAGACGGGCCGCAAGTACATGGTCTCCTATTCGGAGCGCCTCATGAACGAATCGGCATGGCATGCCGGTGAATTGATCAAGAACGGCGCCATCGGTCGCGTGCTCCAGATCCTCAATCTTGCCCCTCACAACCTCGCCGCCAGCAGCCGTCCGGCCTGGTTCTTCGACAAGGAAGCCTATGGTGGAATCATCACCGACATCGGTTCCCACCAGTTTGAGCAGTTCCTCGAATACTCCGGAGCGACCGACGGACAGGTTCTCTCCGCCCGCGTGGAAAATTTTGCCAATGCCGAAACTCCCGGCCTCGAAGATTTTGGTGAAGCCAGCCTCCAGCTCAGCACCGGCGCTTCCGCCTACTGCCGAATGGATTGGTTCAACCCGGCCAAGTCCCGCACCTGGGGCGACGGGCGCACTTTCATTCTCGGCGAAAAAGGCTACATGGAGCTTCGCAAATATATCAATGTTTGCGAGGAAAACGGCGGCAACAAGATCTTCCTCGTCAACAATGACACCGAAGAGATGATCGAGTGCGCAGGCCGCGTCGGGTTCCCCTTCTTCGGCCGCTTTATCCTCGACTGCCTGAATCGCACCGAGAAAGCCATGACCCAAGATCATGCCCTCAAAGCCGCAGAGCTCTCGATGCTCGCCCAGCAGGAAGCTGACCGCAAAAGCTGATTCTTCCGATACCCAATCAAACGGCAAACAACGAACTTATGAAAACCTCACAAATCGCCATTCAATTCTACACCCTGCGGGATTTCACCAATTCCGTTGAGGACTTTGCGGAAACCTGCCGCAAAGTCGCCGCCATCGGCTACCAAGCCGTTCAGATCAGCGGCGTCGATTATTCGGTCGTTCCGACGGAGAAAATCAAAGAGATCTGCGCGGAAAATGGCCTGACCATCTGCGCCACTCACGAGCCCAGCGATCTCGTCCTCGATAATCCTGAGCAAGTGGTGAAAAATCTCTCCGCACTCGGCACAAAGGCCACGGCGTATCCATTCCCGAAAGACATTGATTTCGGAAGCGAAGAATCCGTCGCTGGCTTGATCCAAAAGCTCAACGCCTCTGGCAAAGTGCTGGCCGATGCCGGTATGGTTTTGACCTACCACAACCACCACCATGAGTTCCGTAAACTCGACGGGCGGATCATCCTCGAACGCATTTATGCCGAAACCGATCCCGAACACCTTCAAGGCGAGATCGATACCTACTGGGTGCAGTTTGGCGGTGGAGATCCAGCGGGCTGGTGCCGCTGCTTGAAGAACCGCCTTCCACTCCTCCACCTCAAGGACTACCGCATCAACGACGAGACCCAAGTCGAGTTCTCCGAAATCGGCCAAGGAAACCTGAATATTCCCGGCATCATCAGCGCCGCCGAAGAATCCGGTTGCGAATGGTTCATCGTCGAGCAGGACAGCTGCCCCGGCGACCCCTTCGAATCGATTAAAATCAGTTTCGATTATCTGAAGACTCTCGCAATCGACTGAGATCAGAATATCCTCTGATTTTCCCCATTTCCGGTCCGCTTACCGTGGCTGGGTCACTGAACCCACAGCCACGGTAAGGCGGACCTTTTTTATGCAAGAACGGTTACTGTAGGGGCGCAGCTTCAGCTGCCCCCATTGCGTATTTCTCGGACGGATCCGCTCTGGGAAGACCTTCCGCGACTACAGGACCGCGCAGCTAAAGCTGAGCGGCTACTCGTAGGGGAGCAGCTTCAGCTGCCCCCATTGCGTATTTCTCGGACGGATCGTTCTGGAAAGACCTTCCGTGACCACAGGACCGCGCAGCTAAAGCTGAGCGGCTACTGTAGGGGAGCAGCTTCAGCTGCCCCCATTGCGATTTCTTCGGACGCATCGTTCTGGGAAGACCTTCCGCAACCACAGGACCGCGCAGCTAAAGCTGAGCGGCTACTCGTAGGGGAGCAGCTTCAGCTGCCCCCATTGCGTATTTCTCCGACGGATCGTTCTGGGCAGACCTTCCGCGACTACAGGACCGCACAGCTAAAGTTACTGGCATTCCGCCTTCAAACCACTCGCCCGAAAGATCATCCGCGCAAACGCATCTCCCACAAGGTCTCCTCGCCGATCCGGCGGGAGAAAGCCTCTCGGGGACGACGAGTGCCCAAAATCTCGAACGTTGGGGAGAAGAGTTCGCGGACTTGATCGGCCGAAATTCCCCACGGAGGCGGATTCTCTTCCTCCATCTCCGTGAAAAGGATGGCGAAGAAGAGCCCTCCCGGCTTCAACAGACGGGCGAACTGATCCGAAGCAGTCCGCCAATGGTCCGGGCCGATGGCACAGAGAAACGTGTGCTCAAAGACTCCATCAAAGGCATCTTCCTCCACTTCCGCAGTGAGAAGATTCCGAACGTCAAAACGAACACCTGCCTCTGCATAAAGTTCCCGAGCCTGCGCGACAGCCGTCGGCGCCAAATCCCAACCCTCGACCTCATGCCCGCCGCGGGACAACGCGGCCACATCGTGCCCGAACCCGCACCCGGGAACCAGAATTTTTCGGGGCTTCCCAAAAAACTCCAGCGCCTCTGCGACTGCAGGTACTGATTTTCCGTGGTCCCAGGGAGCATTTCCTTCTCGATATCTTCGCTCCCAATCGGTTCCCTCGTTGTATTCTGAATTTCCCTCTGTCAATTTCATAACCATGTCCGAACGGATCCAAATCAAAGCCAGCGACTCCGCTTCCGCAAACGCAGACCTCGTTCTTTTCAAGACGAAAGGGGATTTCATCCCTCGTCCCTTTCGCTCCGAAGAATTCGATGGGTCTGCTCAGACCTGTCTGCTCTTCCACGCAGCCGAGCGACGGGAGTTCTATGTCGGCCTCGGAGACGCCGACCAGGTCACCAGCAATAGCTATCGGCAAGCTTCCGGGCAGGCGATTCGCAAAGCGATCAACCTGGGATCCGACGAAATCCTTATCGATGTCAGTGAAATCGAGAACCGCGTGGTCGAGATCGCCCAAGGACTGACCGTCGGAGCCTACCATTTCGATGAGTTCCAGGCTGAAAAGAAGACCAAGAAAACCGTCAAGGTGGTTCTGATCGGCCCGAAAAAATCGCTCAAGTCGATCCGGAATCTCATCGCTCGGGGAATTTCCCTCGGCCAGGCGACCAACTATGTCCGGCATCTGGGCAATCTCCCTGGGAACATCATCACGCCCGAAACCTTGGCCAAAGAAGCTCGCAATCTCGGCCAAGAACATGAATTGAAATGCCAGATCTGGACCAAATCCGGATTGCAGCGGGACGGCTTTGGCGGACTCCTCGCCGTCGGCGGAGGCTCCAGCAACGACCCCCGACTCATTCGCCTCGATTATACAACCGAGAAAAAGAACGCCCCCACCCTGGCACTCGTCGGAAAAGCCATCACTTTCGATTCCGGAGGACTCTGCATCAAAGGCGCCGACCACATGGATGAGATGAAGTTCGACAAGATGGGAGGTTGTTCCGTCCTCGGCATCATGAAGGCCGTCGCCGAATTGAAGCCGGACTGTAACGTCATCGGCATTCTCGCTTCCGCCGAGAACATGACCGGTGGCAGCGCCTACCGCCCCGGCGATATCGTCCGCACCTTTGACGGTCAAACCGTCGAAGTCGCCAACACCGACGCCGAGGGGCGAATCGTCCTCGCAGACGCCCTGGGCTACGTCCGGGAACGCGTGAAACCCGACATGGTGATCGACATGGCCACCCTCACCGGAGCTTGTGTGGCCGCCCTCGGAGAGGAACGGGGAGGGCTCTTCTGCCGCGACGAAGACTTAACCCGAATCATGCAGAAATGCGGGGAACAGACCGGAGAACGCGTCTGGCCCCTCCCGTTTGAGGAAGAATTTGACTCGCAGATTGAGAGCGAGGTCGCGGATGTCCGCAACCTGGGCAAGACCCGCTGGGGCGGCGCCTCCACAGCCGCCACCTTCCTCGCCCGTTGGACCAAGGGACTCCCCCACATTCATCTCGATATCGCGGGCCCGGCAATGACCGCAATTCCCAAGCAATATCGTGGACCGGGAGCCACCGGATTCGGTGTGGGCCTCGTCTATGCATTCGTAGAAAGCTGGACTCAACTGAACCAAAAATCAAAATAAGCGGAAGAATGGCAGAAGATAAAGTAGTGGAACGCCGGCGAGAGATTGTCGATCGGATCATCGCCGGAGAAACACAAGTTTCCATCGCCAAGGAGATTGGGGTCACCCGTCAGGCTATCAATCAGATTTATCGATCCTTCCAGGAAGAAGGCGAAGCCTATTTCGAACGTCCCGGCCGTGGCCGCCAGCGGGAGGTCGACCTCCTCTCCCCCGACGAAAAGCAACAGATGGTCGACTGGGTCCTCGCCAATCCCCCAAGCGCCATTGGAGCGAAGGAAAAGAGATGGACCCTCCGCCTCGTCAAGCGGGCCATTGTCCACCAACTGGACAAACGCGTCCGGCTCCCGGTAGCCCACGGAGTCTTCCACGCCGCTTTCCCCGAACGAGTGACCGTCCTCCCCAGTGAGAAAGGCATGCGCAGACGCCCCCGCAAGCCCAAGACTGAATCCTCCTCCACGACCCCAACCCAATCCCCTTCACAAACGGCCCCCCGCCCGAGGGTGACATCGAGCCGCGAAACGGAAGACGGATTCCCCTCCATTGAGGAAATGGCTGAAATGAATCGCGCAACCCTCGAAGCCCGGAAGGGCAAGCCTACCGCCAAAGCGAAAAGAAAGAAATAAAACAGAGCACAATATGCCTTCCGGCACCTCTCACCGGTCGAATCACTGTTCGCAAAGGCTTCGTTCAAAGGGATATCGCGAAGCGAATTGAACCGGGTTGATGACGTTCTCCTCTAGATTCTGGTCGTAATTCATCAGAATCAGCCCTCCCCATCGCGCGTTTCAATGAACGCCTCATCGTTCGGTCGAATTCGAACCACAAAGATCATCGAGAGGGCTCCGATCATCGGCCGCCGTGCGCTGGAGCACATGGGTATAGATCATCGTCGTCGAGACGTCCGCATGGCCCAGCAGCTCCTGCAACTCCCGGATGTTCTTACCCCGCTGCAGCAGATGAGTGGCAAAGGAATGCCGCAGGACGTGCGGGGTGATCCGCTTGTCAATCCCCGCCTTCCCCGCCGCCCGCTTCACCTCACGCTGCACCGTCTTGTCCATTACATGGTGCCGCCGAACCACTCCGCTACGCGGATCCACCGCCAACTGCTTTGCTGGAAAAACATACTGCCAGATCCACTCACCAGCCGCCTTCGGGTACTTGCGCTGAAGTGAATCCGGAAGCCAGACATTTCCGTGCCCCAATGACCGATCCCCCTCGTGCAACTCTCTCACCCGGTCGAGATGATTCCGCAGCGGCTCATGCAACGACAGCGGCAGATAGGTAGTTCTATCCTTATCTCCCTTCCCTCCGCGCACAATCAATTGCCCCTGCCCGAAATCCAAATCCTTGACCCGCAAACGAACGACCTCGCTCACCCGTAACCCTCCCCCATACATTAGGCGACCAATCAGGGCCATCGACCCCTCCAACTCGCCGAGCAGGATCGTAACCTCCGGCACCGTTAAAACCACCGGGATCCGACGCCGCGTCGGGGCTCTGACCACGCCAGCAGTGTCCCCCGGATCGAGTCCCAGCACCTCGCGGTAGAAAAACAAAATTGCATTGAAAGCCTGATTCTGGGTGCCCGCGGCCACTTTTTCCACCGTCGCCAAATCCGTCAAAAAATCACCGAAATGCGCAGGCGTAATCTCCTTCGGTGCGACCTCACCCGCAAATTTGGCGAATCGCTTCAGCCAGCCCAAGTAGGACTGCTCCGTCCGCAAGGCCATCTGCTTCACCCGAATCCGCTTCCGCGTCGATTCCATCGCCTCCTGCCAGGATTCGAACGACTCAGCCTGCGCGCCCAACACCCGCTCGAACTGCTCAATCCCCAGGTGCCTCCGGCAATACCAACGCAACGTCTCCTCGGCCTGACGCAACTGCCAATCCTCAAACCGACCCGACGATCGCAAATCATCGACGTGCTGGAGATACTCCTTCGGCGCCCGATCCCGCATCTCCCCCTCCGTACGCCCCCGGATGAAATATTGCAAATACTTCACCCGATACGGAATCGTCTTCTCCGGCCACCGCCCGAACTTCCGCATAGCCAACTCAACCGCATCCAGATTTTCCGCCATGTCGCAATATCCGTTAATCCCTCATGTCGCATAACGTCAAGACCATTAAGGCAGGTCCCCTCCTCGACCCTTGACTTCATAGGCCCCCATGCCAATGCTCCGATTCAACGCCGTGTGGAATTTCACACCACGGCTACCAATGAACGTTGGAGAAAAAATAATGAAAGAAACCTCCACATCCATTACTCCTCACAAAATTAACAAACCCATCCAGATTTTGGGTGCATGGTTAGCGGGGTTAATACTTATTGATACATCCTTTTTGACTGCGGCCCAATTTCTTGATGAACCTAGTTGGCTGTCCAGTTTACTCGTGATAGCATCAATCTTGAATGTTCCATTGTTTCTATTTGGTCTATACCAACTTCAAACGAAATTTCGAAAGGAATTACAGGACGACGAATACTACTCTAAGCATCTGGAACGAGAAAGTGAAAAAGACTACGAACAAAGATTAAATATTTTAGAAAAAGAGAAGAAAAATGCATTATTAACGGTTGAAGGAGGCGAGAAATTTTCATCTAAGATTGATGGATTTTCGAGTGCAGTAAAAAAGGTTAAAAGAGAAAATGAATACACTGCATCGGACTGGTCGTTTTTAGGGATTGAGGAATATCGAAAAAACAATTTCAGATTAGCCCAATCTTACTTCGAAAAAGCCCTTGAATTGGATCCTGAAGAAATAATGAGTCTAAATAATTTAGGAACGCTCCTTAATTGTAATGGACGTTATCAAGAAGCGTTGGATATGCTCGATAAAGCTATCTCGATTGATCCGAAGTATCCTCTTCCTTATCACAATAAGGGTAATGTATTCATTAACACCGAAGAATACGACGAAGCCGAAAAGTTCTTTAGGTTGGCTCATAAACTTATGCCCAAACATCCTGCACCATTGAACAGTATTGGTTGCGCCCTTTTTAAGAAAAAGGAAGATGAAGAGGCTCTCATTTATTTCGACTTGGCTCTTCTTTTGGATCCTAAATATCCCGATCCATATATTGGGAGAGGATCTCTGAAATACCACAATAGTGATTATTGGGGAGCTGTTTCAGATGCAACAAAGGCTATAGTTCTAGGAAAAAAAGATAGTATGCCTTTTAAAAATAGAGCACTAGCATACAAAAAATTGGAGCTTTTCTCAAAAGCTGCCTCTGATTATGAAACACTTAGCCGAATTGAACCCGACAAAATTGATTGGATAAAACAATCAGCTGATAATTTTTATAGAGCAAATGACTACGAAAAGGCAAAGGCTGCTTACTCAAAAATCGGAATAAACCATGATGAATACGCTTCAGCTCAATTGAACTTGATTGAGATTAGTTTGCTTCATAACGAAGTAGAAGAAGCAAAACATAAGTTGGAATTACTATCGAATGTTGTCAAAGGAGAGGACAACATCGTAGTTCTGAAGATTTTTGAATATATCTGCAGCTCGATGTCTGACTCTCTTGGTGATAAAGAAAAGGAAGAATATTTAAACTTCTTTGAATCAAAATCAGAATTTGGGTGGTCTCTTAAAGAAATAAAGGAACTGTCGAACAAGGACTTTGTTACGTCATCGCAAAAGAAAGAGATAGAAGAGCTCGTAACTAAGATTCAAAATAAACCTAACTCCAACAAGGCAGTTGAAGTAACTGCGAGAAGCTCCGCTTCCCGCAGCACTTCACTTTGACGTTCAGGAGATAGAATTTTGAAAAAAGCGAGAGAGTCCAAATTGAAAACCCTGCTGGGATGGGGATTTATCGTTTTTATTCTGCTCTATTTTGTGCTCACGTGAATAAATGGAAGGCAACTGGAGATTTTGACCTGAATCCAATTTTTGGATGGAATGGCGTCGGTTACTGGGGGTTCTTTCTGCTTGTGCTCCTCGGAACTGCGTTAAGTTTTTGCTATTCGAAATGGAGAAAAAGAAGAAAACAAGATTCCCTGAACCAATCTGCATAGGCAACCCGTCGTTACCGCCCGTGAAATCGTCAACCAATAGAACGCTGGACCTCTCAGGCCGGGACGCCTAGCCTCGACG
>NZ_JACHVA010000119.1 GCF_014230055.1 Puniceicoccus vermicola
AAGAGCGAAGACGGAAGATTGGGTGCCAGGCGCGAAGCGCGGGGCATGGCTTCCGGCCATTCTTCCGGCTTCGCCGGGTAATCCTCAAGCGTCGTAGATGGCCCGCTTGCCGGGCCGTGGGCGACGCGTCAGGCGTCGGAGTGGGATTTCCCAGCGCGGCGATGCGTAGCGAGCAACGCGCGGGGCAACCGCGCCACGGGTGGCGGGGGGAAGCTCCCAGAGCAAAGCGCAGCGTGCGGCCCTGGGGGCGCGTGGCGGGAGGCGACTAAGAAAAGATTTCTCTTGTCGGAGATATTTCAATACGGAGGCAAGCCCTGCGGATGGCCGTTGCCGCCGGGCGCGGGGTGCCGTTATGTTTTGGAGCATCGGAATCCGATGCGGAAGCTAACCCTCGGGCAAAGCGACAAAGGAGCGCGCAAGGGCGAAGCCCTGGAGGGAACATTGCCGCGACACCGGGGAGTCTCCGAATCGAAGACAACGGAGCCCCCCGAATCACCCCCTGCCTTCCCCGGCCCGGCCCCACTTCCGTCCGCAACTCGCACAACCCCACTTTATGTCAAAACCCGCCCCTTCCGAACGAAGCCTGCGAGTTCCAGGAAGGATAATGGCGGGATTGGACATAAAGTTGTTGTGCGAAAGACG
>NZ_JACHVA010000120.1 GCF_014230055.1 Puniceicoccus vermicola
GTCGCTTTGCCCGAGGGTTAGCTTCCGCATCGGATTCCGATGCTCCAAAACATAACGGCACCCCGCGCCCGGCGGCAACGGCCATCCGCAGGGCTTGCCTCCGTATTGAAATATCTCCGACAAGAGAAATCTTTTCTTAGTCGCCTCCCGCCACGCGCCCCCAGGGCCGCACGCTGCGCTTTGCTCTGGGAGCTTCCCCCCGCCACCCGTGGCGCGGTTGCCCCGCGCGTTGCTCGCTACGCATCGCCGCGCTGGGAAATCCCACTCCGACGCCTGACGCGTCGCCCACGGCCCGGCAAGCGGGCCATCTACGACGCTTGAGGATTACCCGGCGAAGCCGGAAGAATGGCCGGAAGCCATGCCCCGCGCTTCGCGCCTGGCACCCAATCTTCCGTCTTCGCTCTTCGAGCTACTCCGCGACAAGTGTGCCGCCTCCCCGGGCCGCTGAAAGGCGAAGAGCGGCTAAAGTGGGATACCAGACGACGTCATGGGATACCAGACGACGTCAGGTCTTGATTCTTGACAGGTACGAGGCGTGTGCATTGGCTCACGGTTATGGCGAGGCCCCTGAGAGTAGAGTATGCGGGAGGATGTTATCACGTCTTGAACCGCGGAAACTATCGTCAGAGGATTTTTTCGGGGAAGGGAGCTGCGGAGGCCTTTGAACGTGTATTGGGGGAGGCGGCGGAGCGGTTTGGATGGCGCGTGCATGCCTATGTAATCATGAGCAATCACTTTCATCTTGCCGTGGAGCTTGGCGAACCGAATTTAAGCGAGGGGATGAAATGGTTGCAGGGGACGTGGATTCGCCGGTTCAATCGTTTTCGGAACTGGACGGGGCGCCCGTTTCAGGGGCGTTACAAGGGGATTGTTGTGGAGCCCGGGCATGTATTCGCGCAGGTTTGCCACTACATTCACCTGAATCCGGTTCGTGCGGG
>NZ_JACHVA010000121.1 GCF_014230055.1 Puniceicoccus vermicola
ACGTTCAGGAGATAGAATTTTGAAAAAAGCGAGAGAGTCCAAATTGAAAACCCTGCTGGGATGGGGATTTATCGTTTTTATTCTGCTCTATTTTGTGCTCACGTGAATAAATGGAAGGCAACTGGAGATTTTGACCTGAATCCAATTTTTGGATGGAATGGCGTCGGTTACTGGGGGTTCTTTCTGCTTGTGCTCCTCGGAACTGCGTTAAGTTTTTGCTATTCGAAATGGAGAAAAAGAAGAAAACAAGATTCCCTGAACCAATCTGCATAGGCAACCCGTCGTTACCGCCCGTGAAATCGTCAACCAATAGAACGCTGGACCTCTCAGGCCGGGACGCCTAGCCTCGACGATGTAGAAAAATTGAAATCAAATGAAAGACGCTTCATGTGAAACCAAAAAATCGAAAAAGGGAAAGATTGTCCTTGGAGCGCTAGCAGCTGGATGGGGCTTTCTTATGTTCTTCTGTGCAGCTTCGGTAGTTCAACGGGATGGCTCTTTTTCACTGGAGATGTATCCTATCCCTCTTGCCATCGCAGCAATCTATGCTTCGGGGCTCATCCTCATCTTCGGGTTGATTTGTCTTGGATGCCATCTTGCCAAGGTGCAGGATAACGCATATATTTTTCTTTCGATCCTGTTCATATTTCTTATGTCGCTGATCGGTTGGTCATCTGCTCCGAAAGCCATCTTCTAACCCTGAAACTACATCCAGTCGGAGCAGGACAACCCGATAACCCGCCCGTAAAACTCTAAAAACCACTAGGACTTCTAACCCCTCAGGCGGTTGCCTGTCCTCATCGTTAGCCCAATAAATATGAATGAAATCATAATCCCTCCAGAGGTTTCGTTAATTCGAGCATCTGACGCTCCTTTGCTTTTGCAGTCGATAAGACCCTCTTGGCAGGCGAAGGATTTGATCACACGGGTTCGACGGTTAATTGATGTGGATCCGAGCAGCGCATGCCAACGACTCTTCAATGCCGCTATTCATGATCTTCGAGAAAAAGTGGTGATTGCTGGTATCGATATTGCCAGAGAAGCCGCTAAACAGCACAAGCTCCCTCCGGTCGATCGCGCTGAGGACATAGAAGACTACTCAACGTCGAAGTTAATTGATTTAGCGCATAGAATAGGTCTATTAACCCGTCCAGATTGGAGGAGACTCTCTAGGTGTTATGAGATACGCCGCGACCTCGAGCACGAATATGATGAGTATGAGGCGGGAGTGGAAGACTGTGTCTATATCTTCCAGACCTGCATCCAGGCGGTTCTCTCAAGAGACCCAATACATCTATTGCGTGTTGCCGATGTGAAAGACTTGGTGGAGCAGCCACAAGCGGCTGTGCCATCCCCAAGCCTAATTGAGGATTACCAGCATGCTCCTGCACCAAGGCAGGAAGAGATATTAAAGTTTCTCGCTTCAATCGCCATGGACTCCACAAAAGCAGAGTTGGTCCGGCAGAATTCATTCGTGTTTTTGTCGTCAATCGCAGAACTTACTCAGAACCCGGTCAAGTTGGTGTTAGCAGAACACCTTCAACAAAAAATTACTCGCTCTGGCCCTTCTCGTCTAGTTATTCGTGTTTCTTTCGCTTCTGGAGTGTTGCCTTACCTCAAACAGGCTCATCTTCACGATTTCTACTCTGCAGTTCTTGCGCAAATGCGGGAGACTGGGCATCAATGGAGGGCATACCCTCTTCACGGCGAATTGCTTCGATCTTTCAAGGAAGTAGGAGGATTGGTTTATTGTCCACAGGATCCTCGAAGAGAAATACTGAAGTATCTTTGCCTTACTTACATTGGCGAGTCGGGAGGAATGACATCATACGGTAATGTAAGGAATGTCTTTTACAGTAACACAGCTGAGCCCATTATTACTGAGCTAATAGAGGAAGCCGCCTCTCAAGTTGCGGATGATCTTCGCAATCTAGTCGATGACAAAGAAATCAAGCGGCTTATTACCAATCAACACCTTGCAAGGAGATATGAAGCGCTACTCGACATCGTTTCAGAAACAAACGGTGGCTAACAAAACAGTGCGTGTGAATTCCTACTCGCTCCGCTCCTAGGAATCCACGACTTCGACGTTGTGTAAATGAAAGATGATCTCCACTTACTCCAACTAGTTGCTGAGCAACCCACACCTCCAAGGAAGTTGAAAATCTCGGAGGTGTATCAAAGAGAATTGAAGAAGAAGGGAAGCTTAATCAGCGGGGGCGTTGGACTGCTTGGGATTTTTGGTATATCTATCTTCATCATCAGCAGATCCTTCAACTTGGAATTGTCGGAATGGCTTCTCCTATTGGTCTTCGCATTTATTTCACTAATTGCGCTATCTGTTACCAGCATAGGGCCAATCATACGCCACAACATCCTAAAGAATGGAATCGTAACGATAGGAACCGTCACAGAAGTCAATCAATTTGATGGGAGCGATGCTACCTTGGGAGCCTTGCGAAGCGGAGGCATCTCAGTAGCGAAAATTTGTGTAAAAACCGCAACCGGTACATTTATTGCCGAATGGGACTTTGATGGACCTGACTGGAGAAAAATAGAAGAAGGAACTCAACTGAAGCTTCTTATTTCTCCAAATCGGGACATAGTGACAGATATTGTTGAAATTAAGCCAAAGACACAACCAGACGACTTAGACAACCCCATTGAACTCGCCCGAGAATCCTAATAATCACAAGGACGACTGAGCCTCGCAGGCTGGTTGTCTGGTTTCCACGTTGGACGAAGTAGAAAATTGAATACGTTTCCATACAGCATCCCCATTGATCGTGAGCTTTCCGATTCGGAAAGATCGATTCTTCGAAAGCTTATCTCTGAAACCCAGCCAGAGCGAGAGAAAGAAATAGATTCGCTTCATGTCTTTGGACGGTGTGGTTGCGGATCTTGCCCAACAGTGATGTTCACGTCTGGAACTAAAAGAGAAAAAGAAAGATCGATTTTAGCAGACTTCCAAGGCGGAGACACAGAATCCGGCTTGGTGGGAATCACGCTATGGGAAAGCAATGGATCTATCACCGAACTAGAGGCTTGGTCGATAGATGGAACAGACATAGAGTTTTGGCCTGAACTCGAAACAATCAGACCACTGGAAATCTCGAGATGAGAAGAAGAGAATGGTCCAACCAGGCAGCCCATACAACTCCGGCCATCGCTCCGCGATGACCTCCGCGTATGGCTTTCACGTTCTCAAGAAATGAATCTTCCAAGAGTATCAAAGAAAAAAGGTGCATTCAGCGGATTCATAGCAGGATATCTGGCTGGAATGTTCCTCTCATTTTTCGCGATGATTTTCTGGAACTGGGAAATGAATAAAGTGAATCTTTTTCTTCTTCCTGTGCCCTTCGGTTTTATTACTTCGATTGTAGGATGGTATTTTCCCAGAACAATGGCTGCACTTGCGTGGTTGTTGGCTTTTATCCCAATACCATAAGATTAAATTGAGAACCAGACGGCACAGGTCAACCCATGTAACCCGCCCGAAAATCCGAGAATCACTTGAACTACAAACTCGTCAGGCTGGGTGCCTGGCCTCGACGTTCGCTGAAATGAAAATAATTACAACTCTCGCACTCTTCTCCGGTATCACGATTATCGCAGCAATCCTCTTGGGCGGCTGCACCAACTCCTCAGAAGAAGATTCGGGATTGTTTCCCACGGGCCTAACCATTGTAGCATTGAGCCAAAATGATGAAGTTATGGACGCTATTGCGGTTGAGGAATCAGTCTCGGGTTCAATCATTTTCAGAGTTCCTCCTGGGGAGAGTCAGATCAAGGTATTTGCTCTTGGCGATCGGGTTTTCGAAAGCTATCCCTCGGAATTTCACTTTACCGGGCGACCGGATGATGAAGAGTGGATGGGGCTGGGTTTTGTTCGTGCTGAAATAGAAAATGGAGTTTTGACAACAATCGATTCGAATGGAATCGCTACCCTGTCGCTCAGTGACGAAACAAAAGAAGAAATACTTGTGGACCTAACAGAAGGCGCTCAGTCACCCTATGCCGAAATTGACCTCAATCCGTAGCGAACCAGGCGGACCAGGGCAACCCGACAACTATCCCGAAATTTCTGAAAATCAACCGGACTAGGAACTCCACTGACGGGTTGCCTGTCCTTCACGTTGGGCACAGGAAAAGAATAGATGCTCCCTAGCCTAACCTAGGCATACTGAAATGAAATTAACATACTCAAAAAAATGGAATGTTTTCGTGTTCTCAGTATTACTAATCTCGTATTCTATATTTTGCGCATGGATATTCACCCCAAGAATACTTGTCATATTTAACTGGAAGGAAACATCAGGCACAGTCAAAACTCTTGATTTTGAACATCTATCCCGCACCAATGGAGCTTCTGTTACCAATGCTTTAATCACCTATCGATATGACGTAGATGGTAAGGAATACAAAAATGATCGATACTCCCTGTGGGGGCACTTGACAGTCGGCACTTTCATTTCCACGAAGCAAGCTGTCCGAACTAAATTTAACCCCAACTCAAAAGTGAATGTCCGATATGATCCAGATTCCCCGATGGATTCGATCATCGCATCGCCCATCGGATTTTTCGATTGCTTCCTATTGATCTTATGGGGTCTATTCTGCCTACCTCTGATCTGCACCTACTCAAAAAAGGTCTGGCTATGAAGGAAAAACTAAAGCCCAACCAGTCGGCATATGACAATGTATTTCGCTGGCGCTCATACATGCATAGCCTCTACGTTCTGAGAAATAAATGAAAAAGATTCTGACTGTTTTCCTAGCAGTGTTCTGTCTGATTACTACCATGCTTGTGGTCTTGGCTGTCGTCGAATCTTCGATCCTAGGAAACCATGCCAGAATAATTCTGTATCCTCTAAGCACTATTTTTATAGCAATTGGTTTCGTTGGTTGGTGGTCAAGTAACCGTCGCAAGACCTGCCTGATTTCCGGAATTCTGGGAATAGCTATACTGGCAACTCTTCCGGTAGCTTTTACGCGCTTGAACAGAGGCAGTTTTTCGGGGAGCAAGAATCCCAGTCTTCAACAAAACGTTACAACCTCTCCTTCTGTATCGAGCGATTTCAGAGGGTCTGACAGGCAATCGAATTCAAACAGTATCGAAGCAATTTTATATGACGGTTTTCCAGAGACAGGATTATTTAGCTCGCAATCAGCTTCGGAGGAAAACAGCGAGTATCGCGAATATCTCTCCTACTCGCTTAGAGAATCTCAAGAACGGAATCGAATAGATTCGGAAAATGAGACTTGGAGGACTGAGCAGCGTCGAACTTCCGCTGATCGTGAGGCGGCGACCTTGAAACGAGAACAAGAGATACAAAGGAGGGCTTTGGAAGTGCTCAACGAAAACAATCCTGCCGAAAAAGAAAAACTGCGTAAGAAATTTGAAAGTGATGTGAGGAGAATTCAAAGCCTGCCCCTTCGAAACAGAACCGTAGAGGTAGCGAATCAAGTAGGATATGTTTTTTCATGGCAACCAGATTGGATTAACGATTAGACGAGTTTAATTCCGGATTCAGGCTTCTCGTTACACTCGATTGCATAGTTTCAAATGATCGAATGACAAAAAGAAAAAATCGACCTACTCCCTTAGAATTGGATCGAGCGTTGGACCGCATTTACGCCCAGATAGCTCAACTTTTCAGCTACTATTACTGGGATGCGACCATCAAGAATCCAGTCGTGTCGACAGTTGGAACACCCGAAAGTGATCCTCGTGTTCTTCTTGTCCAAAATGGAATTGTCTCAGGATTTCTTCTGACTTTGCGTAAGCTGCACGAGTTCTTCGAAGGCAAAACAGAGGGAAGGGCATTTCAAGGTGATGTCTTTGCCTCGGATTTCCCCGGATTTCAAAGTGCCGGAGGGTTTCTTTCCAAGGATGATTTTACGATGCTGCATAAGGAGATTGGTCATATTACTATCCCGGAAAAAACTGGGACCGATATTTCTGGCGAGGCTTTTCAAGCCTGTGTTGCTGCGTTCGAACGAGTGACGGAGTTCTTAAATTATTTGGAGCAAGAATTCATTTCCGACGAGAAGAAACCTCGACTCAGGGCGTGGCGTTCTTTTCTCGACGAGTCCATGGATTCATATTGCGTTGCTTTCAAATCAGAACAAGACGGGTATACAACCCGAGATTAACCACCCGCCTTGTGCTTGATCCCCCCGGCTCGGGTGCATACCCTCCACGATAGCTAAGAATGAAATCAATCTACACAGCTTTTGCAGTTTTTATCATTTTAGCCGCAGGCTGCATGACGACAGAAAAAGTAGAGTCTTCGATCAATCTTGAAGCACCATTCTCAGTATCCATTTATGCTTCCAACGGGGCACTTGTCCCAGCGAATGAAGTAGCTCTTAAAGAAATACTCAGATTTTGGTTACCAAAGATGAGGAGCATCCCATACACATTTCCCACTCCATCTGCTCGGCTAAAAATTGAAGGAAAAACGAAAGATGGAATAGACAGCGAGATGACTGTGTTCGTTGGACAGAATTGGCTTGGTGATGGCCGGGGACTGGTCACGTTAGCAGATACTCAATCATTCAAGCTTTGGAACATTATCAACAAAACAGGAGCTATCCAGTCGGAGGTCTCAACTCCGTTCGCTCGTGCCTCGCTCACTCCTTGAGACTCCTCATCGATCTCCAGAAAGAATGAATCATTTCTATCCAGGCATGGGCGCGACATCTTCGATGTATGGGGAGCCTTGGAGAAAAGAATTCGATGGTCACTTTCACGACTGGCCAGAATGGCACGGCGAGACATCTATTACCGACATAGCCAAAAGAGTAATAGAAGAGCACAAAATTGAATCAGGCGATACAGTCATTGGAACATCCTTGGGGGGAATCATAGCCTGCGAGATTGCCAATTTGGTCGATTTAGAGCGAGTCATCCTCATCGGATCAGCTAGAAGAAAAGAAGAAGTAAATCGGATTCTAGCTATCCTACACCCCTTGATTGATTTTGCGCCGATTCCCTTCATCCAGATGTCGTCTGGCAAGTTGCCGAGTGATTTGTCTGATATGTTTCGTCATAGTGATCCGGCATTCATCAGAAATATGTCGAAATCCATTTTTACTTGGAAAGGTTACGATAGCGAAGTCCCAGTCTTGCGTATCCATGGGACGAAGGATTTAGTCATACCAAACACCAAAGAGACAAATCATGAAATTGATGGAGGACATCTCATTGTGATGACACACCCCTTGGAGTGCATCGAAGCCATTAGGGCGTAGATCCAGACGGTGGTATCAACTCCGTTTCGCGCTCCGCGCTTCACTTCGTGATACACCTCCACGTTAGGCGAAAAAAAGAAAGCATATGATACAAGTAGAAGAATTTGATGATCGACCGTTGCAGGCGGGCGACACAAGGATGCTCGTTCTTTCTGGAAACGGGCCATTTCTAATTCAGTCTCGCTGTTTCGTCGATCAGCCACGTCCGCCCGGCCCTGGCTTTTTACCGTGCCCCGAGTGCGAGGGGGCAAGCGTGAAATCGATGCAGCCATTCAAGGTGAAATGCTCTACTCGTATGTGGAGAAAAGCGACAGGGCGAATTGAAATCAGCATTCGGGACTCAGCTGGAGAGAGCCTAATGTTGTCACTTAATGTCTCCGGAGAGAGTGACCGGGGATTAATGATGGGAGGCGCATAACATGGAAAAATCACTAATCGATAAAGAGCTTGATGAGCTATACAAAGAAGTTGCAGATGGTCAGGAAAGAGGTGAGAAGGTGGGTTCTTGGCGAAAGATCGCAGCCTATTCATTGAAGGTTGTGGCAGCCGGCGGAAGTTTGATCGTTGCGACTGGCCTACTTGAGCCGGCAGATCAAGGAATTGGAATAGCAGTCCTACTTGCGATCTTCGCAGACACAATTTCCTCTAATCACAAAAGGCTGATTGCGGAAGTTGAAGCAGGCTATGCTTTTCGCGCACTCAGGAGCCGAGTGAAGGGAGAGTTCAATCGTGAAGCGAGTCCCCTTTACTCAGCAGCAAACACGGAAAACGAGAGCGCGGTAAAAGAGTTGGAGCAGTTGAAGAAGCGGGCACACATTGCTCTTAGCGACGGCATTGCTGAGATTCGCTCAAAGCTCGAGAAATCTGATATTGAGGCCTTGAAAGCTTTGTCCTTGGATCAGGAACGTTCGGGACTCTCCGGGGCCGATCCAAACGCCTAACAAGCAGGTGGACTCAACGCGCTACCGCGCGTGAGTCACCTTTGACGTTAGGCGAAAGAATCATGAAAAGCACACCAATATCCGCATACGAGAAAACAGAGGGAATGCTCTACTTTGCTCGTATGCTAGACAAGATACGGAAACAGGCATCAGGAGACCTCAGAGATGACTTTCAAGGCAACCTTGGAAAAGGCTTCGACCTAAGGTGCACAAAGTATGTCCGAGTGGATTATGATGCGCTGAGAAGTCGAGTTCTAGAAGGCGGCGACGATAAGGAAATCCTGCACTGGTGCTATGATTGCGGACGCAAACTGGACGAGAACGATATACTGATCTGGAACGAGTTCATAAGAAAAGTAGGATACAGAGACTTCGCATCGGAATCACTCTCACAAAGAAAAATTGAGAGCGGTCTAGGAGATCGCAACGAGATAGAAACGATGCTCGAATACTTCGAAGTCGATGAAGGAAGAGCCTAACCAGGCGGCCCATACAACTCCGGCCATCGCTCCGCGATGACCTGCGCGTATGGCCTTCACGTTCTGAGAATTAAATGATCCATAAAGATGCATTACCTTTCCTAGTCCTTGCGGTGGTTGCTGTTGTTGCAGGCTTAGCAGGAAAGAAAAAGGGAAAGAATGTCGGATTTGTGCTGTTTTGTTTAGGTGGCTTTTTGCCATTGATTTCTTACATCAGTAATGCCGAAAGGCTGCCGATCCCATCTTCCCTAGAGATGGCTGGATTCTTCTCAGCCATCCCGCTTTTTTTGGCAGGATCTTCTCTCTCAAAAAGAAAAAAGAATTGGTTTTTCTGGATCGCAACGGGCACCGCTATTATGATCGCCGCCTTATTGAATTTGATGATCATTGGAAGGTTAAGAATGCCAGTCTAAGGTTTCGTTACGAATGAAGAAAGGAAGCCAGAACCAGTCGGCACAGGACAACCCGATAACCCGCCCGTAAAACTCTAAAAATCAACAGGACTTCAAACTCGTCAGGCGGGTTGCCTATCCTCATCGTTCTGAGAAAGAAAAATGAAAACCATAAAATACTCATGGTATGCTGTCGTAGCCTTCTCGACACTTGGGCTGCTGACATTGGTTGGTCCCAAAGTCTACAATCAGATCGACTATCAGTTCTTCGACCCACAAGGAGATCCGTCCATGTGGCCAGCGACATTTGAAGGAATACTGATATTTATTTCCATCCTCGCTGCTGCTTTAGCGCTCATGCTTAGCTCAAGAGGAAGAAAAGAAAAAGAGAATAAGTTTTCTCGCGTTGCTTTCGGAATCGTAGGATTTGCACTTTTGATTATGTGGATTTACGGAGCTAAGCTCTGGCAGGATTTTCACTCGTCATTTTTCCAGCAAAGCCTTTTGGATAGAATGATTAGTAATGATGGATCTTTGATCATACTCATCGGCGTGATATTTCATCTGACCTATGCTCTAACCGGCAGAGGCATCTGGGTATGGGGCATTCGATCCTATAACCGAATCACAAACAAATCAGAACCAGTCGCTGCTGGGCAACGTCGCTAACGCGCCGTCGCCAGAGCTCTTCGTTCGCCAGAAGATGAAACCGCTGATCGCGATACTCCTCAGTTTGCTGACTCAGATTGGTCTGCGTGCCGCAGACCTGCCGCCGTTGGTATTCGTAAACCTGAAAGACGATTGGGGTGATGCGGGCCTGAAGGCCGTCTCGGTGCAAAAGAAAGAAGACGGCAGCGTGGTTATCGAAGCCGCGGCCGAATTCGGGAAGGAATCGATGGGCTTTCGTGTCGTGCTTCTCCCGACTTGGGAGCATTGGAAGCCCAAAGATTGGCCCATGGACTCCTATCGTGGCGTGGTTCGATTGGAGTCGGTTGGTAAGGCCAGCGATCTTTTTGTCCGTAGTCTTGCGCGAGCCTACAAGCAGAAGGTCGAGCAGGTCGATTTCACCAGTGTCGAGCTTGTGGCGATTTCGCTCGGAGGTGATCCGCGGGCTGTTCGTAGCGAGCCCGTGAAGCTCAAGCTGTTTTTCGAGAGCGAGAAGGAAGAAGCCTATGCGGAGGCATACTTGAATTTCGATCTAGCACATTCTCTCGTCCAGTTTCACGAGAAAGATCACGACTACAGGAAGCCGGTGCTTGGCTTCCTAACCCGAGGAAAAGAGGCGAACAAGGCGGCACAGACAACTCCGGGGAGCTGACGCTCCCCTCCGTGTCTGACCTTGGACGTTGGCTAAGAATCAAATGACCAATTACCTCAACAGATCGACTGCTCTAGCTTCCGTCTTCGACCTCACATGAAGTCAGACAAGTATCACGTCATTCGAGCTGGTTACGACCCAGAGCTGTTTAGAGGCATCGGATCATCGATACCAGACCTACCGATCGAAGATTAGGCCGAAACCTGGCTGCAGAAAAAGAAAGACCCAAAATACTCATGGGCGATTGAGTCAGAAGGCAGATGCGTTGGAAGCGTTTGGTTACATTCTTTCGAAGAAGAAAACCGTAGGGCACGGTTCGCTATCGAGATCCACGATTCGGCATCTCGTGGAAAAGGGATCGGAATGGAAGCTACCAGAACAGTCGTCAAGGTGGCATTCGAGCATATTAAGCTACATCGACTCGACTTGAGAGTTCTCACGTCGAATCACGTGGCGATAGCCTGCTACAGATCTTGCGGTTTTAAGGATGAAGGAATACAGAGGGAGACACTTTTCATCGATGGAAGATGGGAAAGCGACCTTTGGATGAGCATCCTAGAACAAGAATACAAAGAAAAAGCCAACCAGTCGCTCCAGACAACGGCGACAAGTCGCCGCGTCTGAGCTTGGCGTTGTGCAGAAGAATAATGAAACTTTTTTTTCTAAGCTTTAGCCCCTTGATGCTTTTCTGGGGGTTGCAGTTGCTGAAACAGCCGGTGCACTACGATGGACGGTATGGACCACAAGAAGCCTATCAGTCGATTCCAGCTGCCATCGTGCTGATAGGATGTGCCTTAGCATTCATCATTTCTAGCAAGCCTCATAAGAACCTTAGGTTCCCGAAAACAGAAAAAGAGAGAAAAGAAAGAATGCTTCGACTCCTATGGTGCCTTGCAGTGCTTATCGGCCTAACCTTACTATTTGCCTTCATTGTGCCTGGAGATTACGATTCCGTTACTGAGCTCCGAGAATTGAAAAATATCCCTCAAGCTGCTTTAACTTCATTTTTGGGATTGGGATCCTTCTTCATACCTGCATTCATATTCGCCTACCTGCTGAAAGAAATCTAAAGCACAACCAGGGTGAGTAGACAACCCCGAGTGACCCGCTAGAAAATACTAAAAAGCATTTGCACGACTGATCTCGCAGGTCGGTTGTCTATCACCTACGTTCTGAAATTGAATGAATGACCAAGGCCTAACAGATGCTAAAATTAAACGACTTCTACTGAGCCTCCTAATTCTCACAATAGTAGCATTTATTTCAGGCTGGATTGGTGGTGGAATTATATGGGAAGACCACTTGAGAATAATTGAAGAAAGAAGCATTTTCAGATTCCTAGCATGCGCGCTACTGATTTTCTTTTTCCCTATGTTTTTCATCAACCTCTTGTCTGAAAAGAAAACTAAAATTGTATACATCTCCGCGGTCGTTCTTGGCCTCCTCGAAGGTGGTGCGTTCACATTGTTTGCGCTAGCATTAGCCTCGATCTAAGTCAGAACAAGGTGGAGCACTCAACCAGATAAACCGCCCGTAAAATTCTAAAAATCACTAGAACTCCAAAGCTCGACGGCTGGCCGAGTGTCCACTACGTTGGGGAAAGAAAAGAAACTTATGGAAGCTACAAAAATAACAGGAATCGATACTAATTGTGTAACTGAACCGCGCAACGATGGAACCCCAGGGTCTGCGCTTTACACTGTTCCTCTAAAGCTGAATAAGACTCCCAGTCAGCTTTGGGCGAAAATATTCGTTCATACTTGGAATTCGCCACCACAGTATACTTCTATGCATCGGCCTGGAATCGCTTCCGTAAGAGGGGACAGGATTATCCTGAATGGAACAACTCTTGATGAAGTCGACAAGACGCACAAAGCAACTTTGAAGCTGTGTATTGAAGAAGCTGATAAGAAAGAGCAGGAAACGATTAGGCGGCATGAAGAGGCTCGCCGTATCGAAAAAGAAAAATCAGACCAGTGGAGACGAGAAACCAAGGAACGTGCAGATGGGATCAGCTTCGATTAGCCAATTGCATCATTTTCGTTGGATAGTCGATAGATGAACTTGATGTGTCCTGATAAAAATGGACACGGGATTCTCTTAGAAGGAGAATCAAAGAATGAAGAGACGCCGCTACACTGCCGAGTTCAAAAAAGAGGCAGTCAAGATGATCATAATTGAAGGTACACCGGTGAAGGAGGTATCCGAGCAGCTTGGTGTTCCCGAGGGGATGCTGTATAGCTGGAGGAAGAAGCACCTGGATGATTTGGAGGCTGAGGCTCCCGAGGGTGCACAGAGTCCGAAGGCGATGGCCGAGGAGCTGGCCCAGGTCCGCAAGGAGCTGGCCAAGCAAAAGCGGATGAACGAGATACTAAAAAAAACGGTGGGCTACTTCAGCAACCCCGAGTGATGCGCTATCGGTTTATAGAGGATCACAAGGCTCGCTACGGAGTAGACGAGCTGTGCGAGTGTTTCGGACTGAGCCGCAGCGGTTACTATGACTGGCAGGCTCGCGAGCCTGCCAGTCATAGTAACCGCTGCGGCTCTCAAGGGACGGATTACCGAGTTGCACCGGCAAGCCCGTGGACGCTACGGCCACCGCCCAATCCACGAACACCTCAAGGACGAGGATCTCGGCTGTGGCCGCGACCGGACGTTACGGTTGATGAAGGAGCTGGGGATCGAAGGTCGACAAACGAAGGGCTTCAAGCCCCTTGGCACCAACAGCAAGCACGACTTCGGCTACAGCGCCAACTTGCTGCGCGAACTCGGAAAGCCGGACGACTGCAATCAGGTCTGGGTAGCCGATACGACCTACCTGCGCGTCCAGCGGGGCTGGTGTTATCTGGCAACAGTGATGGATCTGTACAGTCGGCGGATCATCGGTTGGAGCGTTTCCTCCCGCAACGATTCAAAGCTGGTTTGCCAGGCTCTGCAGTGCGCCGTCCTGACCCGAGGCGGCGAGCTGCCCGAGGGCCTCATTCACCACAGCGACCGGGGTAGCACCTACGCCAGCTACGACTATGAGAACATGTTGGAGAGCTTCGGGATCAAACAAAGCATGAGCGCCAAGGGGAACTGCTACGACAACGCCGCCCAGGAATCCTTCTACGGGCGGTATAAGACCTCAACAGTTGGCGATGAGGTCTTCTTCGATGAAGACACTGCCCGAAGCAATGCCTTCGAGTATATCGAAGTTTTCTACAACCGATTCAGAAAACACTCCTCTCTGGGCTACAAGAGCCCGATCCAATTCGAGGAAAAAATCGCGCCCCCCATGGGGGGCAATCACACAAGCCTACCGGCTTGCATCAACTACAACTAAACATCATAACACGAAGAAAATAAAGGAATCCTCTGTCCAGCGATCTCAG
>NZ_JACHVA010000122.1 GCF_014230055.1 Puniceicoccus vermicola
CGCATGCACCGGGCCGACGAGCCGATGCTCACAGTCCCGCCGTAGGGGAATGAACGTAGTGAATCGGGAGACCCGCACAGTTTGCGCACGCGCCTGTTGGCCGCGGCCCGGGCCGAGCGGGTGACCAAAGCGGTCACCTGTCATAACCTGCGACACAGCTTCGCGACTCATCTGGCCGCTGCCGGGGTGCCGCTGCACCAACTGCAATCCTACCTCGGCCACGCCCACATCGAGACGACCACCGTCTACACCCACCTCACTCCGATCAATCACATCGAGGCCATCGGCTACGTGGACGCCCTGGTCAAGCCGATCCTGCGCCGCTAAGAGTGTCCGGAATCGGGCAGCTGCGCTGCCCGCGGGAGGGCGAGTCACGCCCGCTTACCGTGGCCAGAGTGATCGAGCGCTTCGCTCCGGCCTACTGGGAGCGATACGGCTCGCGCATGAGGCTGGAACAGCGCAAGGCCTTGCAGGCCATCCTCCAGTGCCGCACCCCGGCTCTGGGAGGCCATCGCTATGCCTGTGGATGCGGCCACGAGCACCACGCCTTCCACAGTTGCAATCATCGGCTCTGCCCGCGCTGCGGAGCCGCCGATACCCAAGAGTGGGTTCGCAAGCAACTCGGCAAGCTCCTGCCAGTTCCATACTACCTCGTCACCTTCACGGTGCCCTCGGAGTTACGGTCCGTGATGCTGGGCAACCGGCAGGCTATGGAGCTGCTGATGGGTTGCAGCGCCCGGGCTCTGAACGAGCTCCTCGCCGACCCCGCACGCGGATGCCGCTTCGATCATGCCGGCTTCTTCGGGGTCTACCAGAGCTGGACCCAGGACATGCGTTTCCATCCCCACGTCCACTACGTCGTCCCGGCCGTTGGTCTGGATGAGCGCTGGAAGCTCAAGCATCCGAAGAGTCCGAAGTTCCTTATCCACGCCCAGCCACTGGCCATCCGCTTGCGCACCCTTTTGACGAACGCCCTCCGGGACCACGGGCCGATCCGAGACGAACTGTTCTGGAAGCTCGCCAAAACCGACTGGAACGCCGATGTCGACCGGGCCGGAAACGGCGAGAACGCCGTCAAGTATCTCGGGCAATACATCCGTTGCAGCGTCATCTCCGATCATCGTATCCTCGGCCTTGAGGAAAACCGCGTCCGTATCCGTATCAAAAACCGCGATACGGGAGCCTTCGAATCCCGGATCATGGACGGAGTCGAGTTCGTCCGCAGGTTCCTCCTCCACGCCTTGCCCGATCGCTTCCACCGCATCCGCTACCGCGGATTCCTCCACGCACGGGGCAAGCCCCGCCTGCTATGGCTTCAGCT
>NZ_JACHVA010000123.1 GCF_014230055.1 Puniceicoccus vermicola
CGCACGTAGAATCGCTCATGATGAACCTAGAGACATGGAAACACTTTAGTTCCCGGACGCAAAAACACGAAGCCGCGCAATCAATCAGTGATCGTGAATTCGATTCATTAAATCCTGGAGAGAGGTCGATGGTTGAGATGCTTCGTGAGAATTCCGGGCTCCGCCTAGAGCAGGAGCATATCGATTTTGAATATATAAAGGTAGTATTTCGTTCCTGCTTTAACTTAATTGGTATGACCCAAGGACATCGGTAACACTCTATAGTGGCATTCATGCCATGGAGAGAGACCGAATCGATGACCGAAAAAGAACGTTTTGTAACCCTTGCGGGGACCGGCCGTTTCACGATCACGGATCTGTGTCGTGATTTTGGAATCAGCCGGAAGACCGGGCATAAATACCTGGAACGGCACAGTCGCGAAGGACGGGCCGGGTTGAAGGACAGGAGCCGCTGTCCCGGGAGCAGTCCTTCTGTAACCGAGGAGGAAGTGGAGCGTTTAATTCTTTCTGCGATCCGCTGACGGTGTGCGACCGCTACAGCCGTTATGTGATCGGCTGCAAGTGTCAGCCCAATCAGCAGTTCAAGGGGACTTTGAGAAGCTGCAAAAAGCTGATGCGCTATCACGGGCTGCCGGAGGTCATCCGGGTGGACAACGGTTCTCCGTTTGCTTCCGGGTCTCTGGGCCGACTCTTGCGTCTGAGCGTGTGGTGGATCGAGCAGGGAATCCGTGTCGAGTTCACGACGCCGGGATCGCCGCAGGAGAACGGGTGGCACGAGCGCACTCACCTGGACTTGGAAGCCGAGGCGGTTCGGCCTCCGCCGGCGAACATGAGAGCCCAACAAAAGCGCTTCGACCGCTGGCGTCATGAGTATAATCATGATCGTCCTCACGAGGCTTTGGACATGCTTTTTCCCGGCGAAGTTTACCGCCCCAGTTCCCGGCGTCTCGGCGAAACGGACAAAATACGTTACCCCGAAGACTATACCGTGAGACAAGTCAGTGAGTCGGGACACTTCTTGATCGGGGGGAGGTCAACTTCTGTCTGGGCGAGATCTACTACGGATGCAGGGTAGGGCTACGGGAATGAGCGGTTGTTTTTGTCCAGAATTACGCTGAAAAGCGCAAATACTGGACGAAACTCAAATGAAGTCGAAAAAGGAGAAAGAGCCCATGAACGATTTTGGGGAAGCCCTGCGCCCGACGTTCCCAGCAATCCGGAACCTGTCAACCCGTATCCATCGTTCCCCGATAATCGATTCCTTGTTTAGTCGTCGCCCGCCACGCACCCGAAATGTTCAGTGCATTGAAAAGCTGGGTGAAAGGCGATTTGCTGGATGAATGAATGCGTTCAGTCCTTGTAGAAATTAGAGCGGAAGGCGGTGGGGGGCATTCCTGTAATTTCCCTGAAGCGCCGATTGAAGTTTGATAGGTTCGAAAATCCAACCGCGTAAGCGATTTCGGTAACGGATTTACGACTTCCAATTAGGATAGAGCAGGCGCGAGCGACTCGCAATTCGTTTAGGTGGCGGTGAAAGTGCCGTCCGCTTTTGTTTTTGAAGAACCGCGAGAATGCTTGGGGCGACATACCGATACCCTTGGCGATCTCAGCTTGGGTGAGGTTGGACTCCGTGAATCTAGTTTCTATTTTCCGGAGAACAGATTCTAGACGAGAATCAATATGCGCCGCTTTCTTCACTGAGAAATTCGGGGTGTTCAACCATTCATGAGAGGTGGTAATCGCGAGAGAATGGAGAAGGTCGAGCAACAACGCGATCGGAGCATCCATCTTGGTTCGATTCTCCATCCGTCGCAGTATTTCGTAGCAATTGTTGGCGGAGTATTTGGGGAAAATCGCTCCGCGCTCCGCCTGATCGAGGAGAAGACGTGTAGGGCGATTTTCAGGGAGAGCCCAAAAATTCTCCCCCCAGGCGAGCGGACGGAAATGGAGGACGGTCCATTTTGCGCCGCTTTTGTTGGAGGGATCCGAAGTGAAGGCATGAGGTAGATTTGATCCAGTCAGCACCAGATCGCCCGGTCCATAGGGGCGCATTGCTCGACCGGAATGAAGAAGGCCCCGACCTTTCTCGATCCAGACAACTTCGACTTCTGGATGAAAATGCCAATGGGAATCCACGCTTGGTTTGGAGAAGGTGGAAACTTTGACTCCAATCTGGCCTCCGGAAAGGGCTTCAAGCTGTGGTGGATCCGGTATCATATCAGATGGGTCATCTTAGGTTCTGTCTGGAAGAGTCATCGCGATTATTTCTCTCACGGAGAACGTTATGATTCATGATACACGTCTCTCGATGGATTTGTGTTAAAATAGTATTGAAACATTTGCAATAGGGTAGAAGAGAATCTGTTGACTTCGATCTATACTGAGGTCCGATGAATTCTTCCCCCCCCCTCCCAACGGTTCTCGCCGCTGTAGCGCATCCGGATGACATTGAGTTCTGCTTTGCAGGCACTCTTGCTCATTTGAAAGAGGTAGGTTGTTCCGTGCATATGTGGAATCTGGCGAATGGCTGTTGTGGGGATGCGGTTCGCGGCAGAGAGGAGACCGCCAATATTCGATGGAAAGAGTCCCGAGCGTCCGCCGCGGTATTGGGCGCATACGCGCACAAACCGGTTTTTGATGACCTCGCCGTTTTCTATGATCGCCGCTCGCTCTCCATGGTCAGCGCGGTACTCCGGGAGATTCGGCCACAGATCATCCTGACCCATTCTCCGGAAGACTACATGGAGGACCATCAGAACGTATGCCGGTTGGTGGTGTCAGCTGCCTTCAGTCGTGCTATGCCGAACCATATGACGACTCCGGAGGTTCCGACCTATAACGATCCAGTTCGCATCTATCACGCTGCACCTCATGGCTTGCATGATAGTATGGGGAACCCGTTTCAGCCGGACCTTTTTGCTGATATCTCTACGAAAATTTCGATCAAAGAGAAGATGCTGGATTGTCACCGAAGCCAAAAGGAGTGGCTCGAGACCACCCAGGGCATGGGATCCTATGTGGATGAGATGATTGAGATTGGGCATCAGCTGGCCAAGCATAATTCTTGTCGGTTCTCCTGTGCGGAGGGTTGGCGGATTCATCATCATCTCGGGTTCTGTCCGCGAGATTATCATCCTTTAGAATCACTGTTGCCGGACCTTGTTGAGAGTGCGCTGCGACCCGTCCATTCCTGAATCATTAATCTGAAACCTAGAATCCATGAGCCATCCAATTAGCAAATTAGCCCCGACCTGGTGGGATTACACGACTCTCGAAAGTGATATACTGGATGATGCTGCCCGGTTGACCATTTCGGATCTCGAGCAATTGTCCCGTCCTGGGTTTTCCGTTCGCTTCTATGACTCGGTGGAAGAATTTTATGCGGCTCAAGCCCTCGAATACATTCAGGCCTGGCAGCAGTCGACTCCCGACAATCCCGCTGGCATCTGTGGTCCGATTGGACCGACGGAGCAACTGCCGATTGTTGCCCAAATGGTGAACGCGTTGGAGCTCAATCTGAATCAACGCGAAGCGCATTTCTGGGGCATGGACGAGTGGGTGGATGAGCGTGGAATGCCCGTTGATTCGGATCATCCCCTTTCTTTCGCTCGCTGTGACAACGAACTTTGTTTCGACCGCATCCGTTCCGACTTGGCCATGCGGGACTCGAACAAACATTTCCCCGGTGGGGATCTTGCCGAATATACCGCGACTTACGATTCGGTTCGGTGCGTATTGATGCAGGGAGGGCAGGGGGAGATCAAGCATTGGGCCTTCAATGATCCGGTGCGTCGCGAAGGAAAATTCGAGGAGAATCCGCCCACTCCCGAAGAATATTTGGCAAAAGCGGCGCGCGTCGTGGACCTGCATCCCGTAACCATCATGCAGAATGCACGCACTTCCGGAGGAGGGAACGTCTCGCTTGTTCCCACCCGTGCTTGCACGGTTGGCCCGCGGGAAACCTGGAAGGCCGAAACCGTGAGTATCTGGCATCCGGGGCACCATGATAATCCCTTCGGAATGCGCCTGACGGCTTTGATGATTTCAAAACGGTTTCGGAGTAGCGCGGTGCCGATGTCACTTCTTGCCGATCATCCGGACGTGCGATTCAACTTCCTTCGGTCGGGAATTGGGACGGTAGCGGTGGAAATGCATTGATCCTCTTGGATGGGTTCCGGCGGTAGCAAAGGCTGTAATGTAGGCCTTTTATGAGGGGCGCTGATGTTTGGGTAGTCTGTTATCTATGTGATCTTTTTTATTAATTTATGTATCGCCCTTCCAAAAAATCCCCCAACAAAATTCTCTGGAGCATAATGCTTGGAATTCTTGGCGTTCACCTCATCGCCTTGATCGCTTTTGGCGGTTGGACTGTGTATCAGGCGGTTGTGCCGGATGACAGGACTTTTGAGGAGCCTCCTTCTGTGGAGAAAATTGAGCGAGTGAAGCTCGAATATAAGGTGCGGATGCAGCAGCAGCAGAGAAAGTCTCAGCGCCCTAAGCAAAAGCTGCAGGTTAAGCAGATCACGGACATCAATATGCCGGATGTGGACATCCAGATGCCGAACATCAATGGTGCCGGAGGGATTGGACGTTTCGGCGAAAACGGTTTTGGCGACCTGTCGGATGGTGCGGGGCTGAATCTCGGAGCAGTTTCCGTAGATCTCTTCGATATCAAGGCAAAAGGGGAAAAGTTCCTCTTCATTGTCGATGTTCGTAAGGATTTGTTGCAGGATGCGAAAGGGGGGATTCCTACCTACAGAGTGATCAAGGAAGATGTGATCCGCCTGATTAACGAACTGCCCTCGGGCGTTCTTTTTAACATGATTCTTTTTGATCGGGTCCGCATGGAGATCTATCAGCCACAACTAGTGGCGGCGACTGCGAGTAATAAAAAAGATTTTGAGCAATGGCTCATGCCAGTGAATTCCAGTATTAACACAACGGGGATTCGTAGGCGAAATTATGAGCCTTCGTCATTCAAGCAGCCGTTTGCGCAGAGAATTTTATCACGCGACTCTGCGCAGAATAATGCGATGCTCATGGTTGCCGTTGCTGGGCTGGAGCAGAGGCCAGACGCGATTTACATCCTGTCCGATAGAATGCCGGATTTGACTAATCTCTCGGAAACTGTGCGAAAATCAGAAAAAGAAATCGAACGGTCAAAGAAGGAATTCTTGGACCGTATCGAAGAGAGGACTGAGTTTGATACGGTTGAGGAATATCGAAAAGCGCGCTCAGCGACTGTCGCTGAGATCAGCAAGCGGGTGCAAGACGTGAAGCGAAAGGAAGCTGCCGCGCGGGCCAAAAAAGGTATTCCTCCACGGGTATATTCTCGAAAAGAGAATATTGAACTTAGGGACAGGGTTGAGAAGCAGGTGGCGAAAGACTTTAAGGACTATACGCCCCCCATTTCAGGCATGGCACAGAATGAGTCTTTGACGATCTCCGAGCGGGAAACGCTGGATTGGCTCGAGCAGCAGCAGCGCCTGTTCTTTGACCAATACGCTGACGAGCGTCCGCAATTGAATGCCATTGTCTTCCGCGGAAAAGACGAATCTGTCTCCGAAACAGAAGAGGAGGTTATCGAGCGTTTTGTGGATATCTTTGATGGCGACTACCGTGTGCTGGTCGGATTGGGACAAATTGATTCGTCTGCCGCCGCTCAATAATTCCGTAGAACCCTAACGCGAGGTGTATGGCTTCCTACGAACCACTAGGCATAATGGTTTCCGGGTTCAACGTCTGACCGGGGATATCGAATCGATCGGTCCAAGCGTTTTTGGGTTTAGCCAATCTCCGGCTTCGCTTTAATTGCTTCGGCTCGATTGAACTTTGAGATTGTTAAGTCGATCACTCCTATTCCGCCTCAAGGAATCCGATCGACATGAGGAATTGATCCATTTTGTCTACGGTCCCGGCAAAGTTCTCGGGGTTGTTATAGTTGAAGAATCCATGCGGTTGTCCCTCGAATAGATAGAGGTCGCAGCGGTTCCCTTTTATCTCCATCTGATCCTTGTAGGCTTCGGCCGTTTCGACTGGTACCAGATTATCCTTTGTCCCAAGGAGAACGATCGTGGGTGGAGTCGACTCGCGGATGTTGTGTAGAGGAGAAAACTCCTCCCAGTATTCCTTGACACGATCATAGCCGTAGCCGTTCGGCCCATTGTCAAAGACGGGATTGAAGAGCACGAGGGCATTGGGGCGACAACTCACGCTCGTATCCTCGCCCGGCTGCTCGAATCCCTCAATCATTGCGGTGGCCGCTGCGACGTGAGCTCCGGCTGAGCCGCCGCCCGCTACAATTTGTTCGGGGTCCACTCCCAGTTCCATGGCATGTTGGCGGACCCACCGGATAGCGGATTTACCGTCGATAACCGATTCCCGAGGCGACGTTCTGTGGAGAGATTCAACACGATACTCGGCTGAGATGGCTACGATTCCGCGATATGCCAGATGTTCGCACTGCGGATAAAATTGAGCGGGCGAGCCGTTCTTCCATCCGCCGCCAAAAAAGAAGACAATTGCCGGTCGTCGGTCGGAGGTCTTGTTGGCTTTGGGAAAGAAGACGTGAAGCTGAAGTCTGGACGTGGAGACTTCCTTGTATGGAATGATCTCATGTGGTTTGAATTCCTTGGCTATGGTCATTTGAAAATGTTATGGCTTAGTTTATGAATTCGCATCGCAACCACCTTCGTGGTGGTGCTGCGCTGGCGAACCGGGCTCAGGTTTTTATTCAACGAGATCTCCAAGGGTTTGATCTGAATCAACTGGTCAGTCACGATCTTCTTGAGCTGATTAGTTTCCTTCTACAGTTCCTTGAGCCGTTGCATCTCCTTTACGATCAACCCGCTATCCTGCTTCTTTCAGCGGTGGTACTCCGGAGCGCTGACGCCGTATTCGCGGCATATGTCATCCACACGCATGACTTCGCTCGTGCGAAGAATGCGGATGATCTCTTCGGTTTTAGTTCTCCTTTTCATCTGACATTTCGGTTTTATCTGTCCGGAATATCTATCAACAGCAATAGGCCAAATTCAGGGGGGGGCTGCCAGTTTTATAACAACTGGACTCTCTATCCGGTCATGGTTGGCATGTCTGGGAGGTCATACATGGCGATCATGTAGGGATGGGATTCATCGTATTCGGTAAGAGGGGTAGGAATTTTAACCCTGCCAATTGGGCGCACCTCTGAACCGCGGTTTCCGGTGATTTCGTCACCGAGGCGTTCTCGCTGCTCTTGAGCGCGTTCTTCGAGTTCTCTTACAATGTCCGGGTACTGCTCGTAGACATTGGTGGTTTCGCTGGGATCCTCGGAAAGATTGTAGAGCTCGTGGTTGGGAGTGCGTTTGTCGTGCTTGCGTTTGCTGAAATGAAGCTTCCAATGGCCGATTCGAATAGCTTCCAAGTCGTGCCACAAGTAGTAATTGAATTGGTTGTTTGGGTATTCTTCTAATTGTCCGAAGAGGTATTCCGAGAAGTCTACTCCATCGATCGGAGCAGCCGGCTCGGTGGGGGTATTGGCTATGGAGGATAGTGTGGGAAGAAGGTCGATAGACCGCGCTACGCCAGAGCAGACGCGACCGGACTGAATCCTCGCGGGCCAATGAATGATGCAGGGGACTCGTTGTCCTCCCTCCCATGTCGTTCCTTTGGTTCCGCGGCACTTTCCATTGCTACCTCCTTCGTCTAGGGCGCGGGAGCCGTTGTCGCTAGTGAAGAGGATGACAGTGTTTTCGAAGAGGCCGAGTTTCTTCAAACAATCCATCAGAATCCCGGTCGACCAGTCGATGCATTCCACGGCAGCACCGTAAGCACCATTCTGAGAGCGGTTCAGGAACTGAGGGGGTACAAAAAGTGGCACATGCACGTACATGTGAGCGAGGTAGAGAAAGAATGGCCTCTCTTGATGGTTACGGATGAATTGGAGTGCCTCGTCGGTGTAGCGTTCCGTTATGCCCCGTTGGTCGGGTTGCTGCTGAATCACGGTTTCGTTGCGGACTAGGGGTAAGGGGGGATTCTTGGGGTTGTTGACTTGGCGCCCCATGTCATTGCTGTAGGGGATGCCAAAGTATTCGTCGAAGCCGTGACGGGTAGGAAGGAAGTCCGGTTGGTCGCCGCAATGCCATTTCCCAATGATTTTGGTGGCGTAGCTGGCGGATTTGAGTTGGGTGGCGATAGTGCTTTCGGTCGAACGCAGACCGACGGCGTCGCCGGGAAATAGGACAGGGTTGGAGCCGAAGCCTACTCGCTGCGGATAGCATCCGGTTAACATCGCCGCCCGCGAAGCTGAGCAGACGGGGCTCCCCATGTAGAAGTCTGTGAACTGCATTCCGCCGCGACTGAGGGCATCTATATGTGGAGTTTGGTTGAGGTGCGAACCGTAGCAGCCAAGATCTCCATAGCCGAGATCGTCACAATTTATTAGGATGATATTGGGTTTTTGGGACATTGAAAATTTTCGTTGGCGGTGTGACTTTTTAGAAGTTCAGTATCTTTTTTTGAATAGAGGCGAAAATGTGAGGAACTAGTCGTTAAAGGACTTTCGTCGCATATCTTTCCCCGAACGTTTTAGATCAAAAGTCTCGGATAGGTTTATTGAGTTCTAAAGTAGACTCTAGTTCTAGAGAGGAGCTGCTATGCCGAACATTGTGGGATCCTGAGGAATGGTTGCCAGAGCCCATTGCGAAAGATACCGTTTGCCTTCTGTCTGTTTCTGACGGATTCGCTGGCACGCCTGTGGCGACCATTCGTCTTTTCTGAGAAGCGGTGCCAATTCTTGGATGCGCTGGCTGGCTTCAGGCTGTCGACTCAGGTCCTCCAGTTCGTCAGGGTCGTTTTCAAGATCGAAGAGTTCCCACTCGTGGTCTCTTTGGGGATACCAGTTTAGCTTCCATTTTCCCCGGCGAATCATCCGGCTCACGTTTCCGTCACTCGGGATCATTTCTACCAAAACCTCCGATGGCCACGTCTCTTCTCCCCGGAGTCCATCCCGGAGGGATTGGCCATCGCTGGCTGGGAGAGGTGGGGCTCCCGCAATGTCGACCAGAGTGGCGGTTATATCCACGAGCGAGGCAGGTCGGGCTTCAGTTTTCCCGGATGAGAATTCATCCGGGAAAACCATAATTCCGGGGACCTTCGAGGCGGGGTCGTAAAAACAGTTTTTTGCCCAGAGACCATGGTCCCCCAGCATCTCGCCGTGATCACTGAGATAGCAGACCGCCTGATTCTCGGAAAAAGACGAGAATCGCCAATGTTCGAGGACCCGCCCAATCTGCTCATCCAGGAATTCGACTTTGGCCCGGTAAGAGGCTCTGGCGACAGAAAGTTGGGCATCCTCCAGTGAATCGAGATCTTGTCGTGCGCGTAGAGTGGTCAGCAGGGGGTGCAATTTTTCGCCTCTCGGATCGATCTTTGGCGAGTCATTATCGGCTGTGTGACGTTCGAAATCTTTCCGGTAGGCACGGTAGGGGTCATGAGGTGAATACCACGATACAACGAGTAGGAGAGGCCTTGGATCACCCGTCTCCTCATGGTCGCGAATGATTCGGCAGGCGTTTGCTGTGACTCCCTGGTCGTATGCCAAATCGTTTGCGGGTCCGGGACCTGCGTTCTCGATCGATTCGCGGACGCCGAAAAACCCACGGGATCGATACTCGGCGCGATTGGTCCCGAGGTATCCGCCGCAAACATCCCCAAACGCGCGTTCCTGGAATCCGTGGAGCTGGTCGCCTCCGACAAAATGCATTCGTCCGCAGAGGACCGTCCGATAGCCGGCGAGGCCGAAGGCATGGGCGAAGGTCGGAATATGGGAGTGTAGCGAATCCGAGTTGTCCCAGACTTCGCAGTGGTGGCTGTAGCGAGAGGTCATAAACGACATTCTCGATGGCACGCAAATGGGGTTGTTGCAGTAGAGGTTCTCCAAACGGACGCCTTGTTCGGCGAGAGAGTCGAGTGCTGGGGTTTGCACCAAGGCGTCACCAGCACAGGAAAGCGTGCTCGCCCGATGTTGATCGGAAATCAGCAATAGAACATGGGGTTGTTTATTTTCTGACATTTTCGGATGCTTACGCCTTCGTGCTGTGAAATGGAGAAAACTTCGTTCTCTTAATTTTGCGGTTGGTTCCCGAGCGCTTCGATTCCTTCGAACCAGACCTCAGCCATTTTCTGGTAGCCGTCGTTGGTCGGGTGATTGATGCCGTTTGAGAACAGCGTCGGGTCGATTGAGCGAAGATCATCAGTGTCGGTGAGGAAAGGGGCATATAGGTCTACCTGAGTTACTTTTCTTCCGAGTGTTTGATACTTGGGAACGAGTGTGTCGCGAATGTAACGGTTGTAGTCCACGATTCCCGGTTGGTATCTGATTTTCGGCATAATTTGGGCGATGATGAGATGGCTGTCGGGGCTTGCGGTCGTGATCGTATCGACCAGTTTGTCGAGGCCGTTTTGATCCTGTCCGTTCGTGCCGATCTTGAGTAGAATCAGATCCGGATCGTCGGCAGCCAGCCAGGTGAGGATGTTCTTTCGTAGATAGCTGACATTCTTGCCGCCATAGCCGTTGTGTTCTGCCTGATTGAGAGTCTCTAGATCGAGAGTAGGAGGGTAGGCGGGGTCGGTATTTCTCGGGTTCCTTAGAGACTCTGGTTCTTGAGAGCTGCCAACAAATTTAAACGAATAGCCAGCTTGGGTCAGCAGGGTGTAGAGCCCGCTGCGGTAACCAGACTCCCATGCTCCGCCGGACCAGTCCGCATTCGTGTAGCCCACCGTAATGGAATCCCCCAATGGCATGATGCGCAGCGGCTTCTCCGGATCCGAGGGGGTGCTGTAGTTCGACGCCTCGGTTCGAGTTCCGGCTCGCTGTGGTTGAACAGAATCAATCGGTTCGTTTCTGCCGACGGTAGAGCTCCCGTCGGTAATTCCGTCGGTGGTGGGAGACGCGATCTTTCCGAAAATAGGAGCCGTCATCAGCAAAAGGGCGAGAATCGCGGGCGAAAAGGAAAGTCGTGTTACTGTTTTTTTCATATAGAGTTCGGTGGTATAGTCGTCGTGCCAATATGTGGTTTTATGCAGTGGTCTAAGAGGTTATCTGGATCACCGATATCCGGCACTTCGGGAACGGAATAAACCAATCGCGCTGCATAGAGAGCCAGTGTCCTACGGTCGAATCAGTCGTCCCAGTCAATAATCGTGAGACTTTTGCGGAAGGTGAATGAATCTCCATTCTGGTTCCTGACTCGAATATCATAGGTGCCCGGAGATACTTCATCGTGGCTTAACTCAAACGCAGCAAACACTTGATGGGAGTCTTGGTGATACACCGTGGCATTTAATGTGTTAGGCCACTCATCCCGTATTAGAATGATTTCGACTCCAGAATCAAAGTTGGCTCCGTTAATTTCAACGATCGCCATACCGAAATTATCGACTGAACTCGGTATAACGCTTGTTATTTTCAATTTCGTATCGGACCGTTCGAGATTATTACGGGTATCTGTGTTATTGCTGGTAGAGTAGGCGCGCGGCGACTGCTTTGGACGCACCTCATCGTCGAGCTGAACAAACGCCGATTTCCGCGGATCCTGACCAGAAATGTCCGTGGAATTGATCATGGTATGATCGTATGGTCCCGTAGCCCGGGTAGATTGCCCCACAGTTTCTTTAAGATCTGCACGTCGTCTAGTGATTTGTGTAGTAAGGGAGGTTTCTTGGGCGTGGTTGAGCATGCCTGAGGCTGTGGACATGGAATTGTATATGTAGTCGATCTCTCCAGCACTCAATGCCCGGTTATAGACGCGATAGTCGTCTACAAGGCCGGGGAATCGCATTGGATACACGAAGCTCGAACTTCCGTTGTAGGAGGCGGCCAAAGCCAAGGGGC
Organism: Puniceicoccus vermicola; assembly: GCF_014230055.1. Lineage (NCBI taxonomy): Bacteria > Pseudomonadati > Verrucomicrobiota > Opitutia > Puniceicoccales > Puniceicoccaceae > Puniceicoccus > Puniceicoccus vermicola. The sequence continues at coordinate 11,876 of NZ_JACHVA010000123.1, forward strand.
TGTCCGTGTTGATTGCTCCGAAATCTACTAGGCTGTTGTCATAAATACCTTGTCCGCTGGAGGCCCACCCATCATTGCTACCGTTAAGGTATCCATTTACAACTTTTCCTTCCCGATCAATTACCATTGCAATGTGGTGCCATTCGTTTTCTGCAATTTCCGGGCTGAGTTGCACGGCAAGATGGCCGTTGCCGTCCATGACGCGGAGAACGATCTTCTCTTCGGCATTCAGCATCATGGACCATCCGTCCAGAGAGTTCTGTTGGCCACCTTTACTCGCAAGGAAACGACCGCCGGTGGCGCCATCCCAGTTGAACCAGAGCATAATGGTCTGACTGCCGGAATCAGGATCGAGGATGTCGCCATAGGTTACATGCTGATTGCCAGTTAGTTCTAGTCCCTCGCCGTCAATGGAGGAGGCGTAGGTTGAGCCGCTTCCGAACATGGTTCCGTTGTTGCTGCCAGCACTGTCAGTAAGGTTATTGTCTAGTTTCCAATGTCCTATCAGGTTCTGCGAAACTACGCTTAGAATTACAGTCGCTTTGACCGTCTGACTGTTCCCAGATACCGCTACGTTCGCAGTATATTCGCCGATTCCAAGAGATGAGGCATCGGCTGTTATCAATAGGTCGGATGAGCTTGCTTCATCGTAGACAGTTCCACTGGAGGCTGATGGTATCAGCCACGATGCGTCATCAATAAGCGTCCAATTCAGTGAACTAGTGCCGGCGTTTCGAATCGAGAATTGGGTGGAGGTTTGATTGCCTTCTCCGACCGTCAGTCGAATCACGCGTTGGGGTAGTTCAGGAATCGCGTCCGGTAGAGTGCCGGAGTAGGTCGTTAGATACTGGCTCCAACTATTGTTACGAAAGGCTGGGTTCCCATCTTCGGTCAACTCGTTGTAATAGGCTACCCCCGTTGAGGTGCCGTCAAAGGAATTGCTGTAGAAAACAGTATTATTGATCTGCCCGTCATTTGTGGATTGAAATTTTGAATCCACGTAGATCGCCTCAGCTGTGTTTATGAAAACATTCTTCTCAAAAACGTTCATGTCCATGCAGGGGGAAACTGTCTCATAGGCTCGAACAATCTGAATGCCTTGTTCAATTACGTTTGAGAAAGAATTATTTCGGAATACGTTTCCTAACATTCCGGGTCCGTAATTGGATCGGTGGTCATGCATTTTGATGCCCCAACGTGCATTCGTGAAGTTGTTATTCTCATAAAGCCCGAATACGTTTGGGCGAGAAATATTGGTTCCTACTTCGTGAGATGAATTGATCCCTGCGAAAATGGCGATTCCATAACGGTAGTCGGTGACCGAATTTCCATCGACTATCCAGTTGCTGGAGCCTTCAAACGGTTGAAATGCGGTGGATGCGATGTGCGAGGGCGAAGTGTAGCACCGATCCTTGGCGTCAAGTTGATTGTTGTAGATGGCTACGTGGTCAGCGGCGCCCAGAATTGTCAATTCGCTGGTGCTGTCCGGAATCACTCGCCAAGGTTTGTCGAGGGTGACGGTGTCGGTAGTTTCGTCGAAATCAATGACAGTTCGTGTTTGGCCCATGCCCTTGCCGTTGGCGACCACCATGCGGCGATTCCTGCCGAGACTTCCGATTTTCTCCGTTGTCAACCCGTTGATGGTGACGGTGGTTGAGGTGGATGAAGTGGGTGCGCCGAGATGATCAAAGTCGAAGCCTTCGAACATAAAGGCTTCGCCGCTATTGGCATTAATATGGTCTTCATGGGGCCCTAGGTTGTTGGCAATGTTTTCTCCTAGGTAAATATATTCAACGGATCCTCTGTATCCGGCTCCGGTGAAGAAACGACCCAAGAAGGATTCAGTCGCTGTGTTTCCGTAGTCTTGTGCTGTACAGTTTGTTACAGAAATTTTCCCACCTCCCCAGCTATGAATGAGAGAGATCCCAGCGTTGACGCCATAAAAATCCACGTGATCAAACGAGACTCGATCATTGCCGTACATAATGAAACCACGACCGATTACCTCACAGTCTAGAAATTTTGTGCGGTTGGCAAATAGGTGCAAGGTGCCGCTTTGCCCAAGAAGATTCTTTATACGAACTCCTTCGAAAACCGTATTACTGCTGTTCATGTCGATGACTCCGGGGTATCCAGTTCCGAGCGCATTGTTCGCATCTAGAGTCAGATTCTTGACCGTAATATTTTGATTAGGATAATCTCCTCGCAGGACCGAGTCACCGGAATGGGTGCTCATCATGGTGAGGCTGGTTTCATCCATACCAGCTCCAATGACCTGAACGGAATCGGGAATGTAAATTTCGTCGCTTATATAGAAGGTGCCTGCAGGAAAGACTAGCGTTCCACTGTCACTGGGCCGCGCACCATCAAGTGTGATGTCGAGCCTGCGAACATTTGCGCCGACATCGCCTCCACAGAGGAGAAGTTGGAGTTCATATGTTTTGCCTTGGGTTACGTTGTACTGAATGATGGTTTGGTCTGGATTCGATCCCTTCGGAAAGACTTGGGTTGCCATCAGCTTTTCCAATGCGTTGTCATCTGCCGTTGATCCATAGTTGGCTGAAGCGGTATAGCGGTTGGCCTGAACGCTTAGGCCACTAACAGCAGAATATCGAGTAAACGTGATTCCTTGGAGGACGGTGTCGCTATTCAGGCTCATATCGACGGCATAGTCATAATTGCCGCTTAGGGATAGACCCTCTCCGGGGTCGCCTCCGGTGAAATGGCTGATGCTGAAGGAGTCACTCTGTGAAGACACCTCCTTCACGGTAATAGCGCTGACAATTGGGTTGTTGTTTACCCGATTGAGAATTAGATCCGATGTGGAATCTGAGGCGGTATAGACGTATCTTACAAGCGTGCCTATGCTGCCAGAACGATAGATTGGAACGCAGCGGAGACCAGCGGCATTGTAGAGAGCCAGACTGATTGCATCGAAGTCATCGTCGCTATCCATGCCGTCGGCCCCGTAATCTGTCGCGTTGATGGTGTACTCTGAGTAGCTGAATTCGTCTTGTACTGTCAAAGTTAAGGGATCAGACCATCCATATGTTCCGCCATGACCATTGTGCATCCAGACGGAGTAATCGCCATTGTCCAGACCACTTGGAACGGAGATATCGACTTTGTATGGGTTGACGGAAGTAACCGTTGCCCACTGTCCGTTTCCTAATGAATCCTCGATCCAGACCCAAGAATCAGTCGTCCCTTTATTGTGGCTGAGATTGCGTCCATAGATGCTGATTGTATGTCCTGCGCTGGTCTGATCGGGGCCTACCCACCAGGCTTCGGCTTTGTTGATCATGACTGGAGCGGAGAAGCCATTGTCATTTCCTGCCCATAATAAATACGCCGAGTTCACCGGGAGGGTAGCAGGCAGACTGATTGCCGCGAGCTGGTCATCAATGCGGTGTATTTTTGGTGGTCCGAGGAAGGAGTCTTCTACGCTGGTCTGGCCATACGCCATGAACTCCGTGTCTTTGGCTGAGTCGTTGCCGACATAGTTGCTCATCCCCGATGCACTGATAGCGAGTGAGTCGCCAGGCGCTGCGCTACGGGTAAACTCTGCGATTTCACAAGCTCCAGTAGCTGGGGATGCTACTCCGAAATCGGGATTAAACGTGTCGAAAGTGTTTGGGAGAAGGGGATTTCCAAGAGGAGTTTCGTAGTCGGTATATTCTGGCAACAGTTCTGATGGATGAGAGAGAAGCATACATGGCATCAAAATGAGGAATAAGAGACGTTGTTTCTCTGCATGAATTATTCGCAGGGCAGAATGTAAGATCGGGGTGGGGGCGTGGGGCTGCAATCTCATGGGCATCTTTGTTTGGGGGGCGGTGGGATTTTGTATTGGGCTATGGGGTGGAGGGTAATGTTGAAAGATTAGTAGGGCCTGATCTTTTTCCAGGCGGTTGCCAGTGTCTTGTTTTTGAGGGCGTTCTCGCTTCTTAAGCTGGAGATGTTGAATGTTTGCTAAACAAGCGCTGTCGTTGGTGGGAATGACGATTGGTGCGGCCTATCTGGGGTGCAGTATTTTTTGGGCTTGATTGGCTAGAGCTTATCGATATTAAAGTGGTATTTTCTTTGGGTCGGCAGGTCAAGCGATTATTTTTATGCCCGAGTCTCAGGCTAGATCATGGCGGATGAGTTGCTTGGTCTGTGTGCTCGGAGCAGGTGAAGTTTTTGCCTGTTCGAAAGGAGATTCGGTCCGTTGGATCGTTCCGCGTTTCTGTTGTGTTTTGCATTCTCGTGTTCCCGGTATATGCGCCAGGCAAATTAATAAATAATATGAATCTTATGCATTCGATCGGTACAGATGGTTTCTCTATTTTTGACGCTGAGCGTGAACTCGGCTTACTTCAGCTTGGTGTGCGTGTTGACGTAGGTGGAGTATTTTATCCCGTCGTGTTCAAAGATATCACCGAGACATCTGCGGCGGGGATATTTTATCATGGCCTTCTCCGTTGCCAGATTCGGTTGATCAAGGTTCCTGGCAGACGCGCTTACCAAATTGAGTACACGATTGAGAATCCGAGTTCACAGACTGTTCAACTGGGCGAGGTCGAAACCGGCCAGTTTGGGGATGGGGACGGAGTCAAGGTGGGTCGAGTCAGCGATTGGGATATTCGATTTTGTCACACCGACAACCTGCGCATCGAAAGGTACCCGCACTGCCAAATGGATTTGCCTTATCTCAAGATTCCTCCGGTCGACCCGATCCATCTTGGGCGTGGCGAGGATCAGCCCTTTCCGGGAATTTACCTGACCAACCGCGAGTATGGGAACGGTATGGTCCTCGCTTCCGTATCGCAGGATCTGAATTTTCAGAGCTATCGGCTGCAGCGCTTGGGAGCATCGAGTGATCTCACCAGCTTTGGCGATTTTTCCATTTGTCACGAATTTCCGTTGTGCAATGGGTATGTTCTCGAACCGGGGAGCCGGTGCGATTTGGACGGAATCTACGTAGAACTTTTGCAGGATACCCATCCGGAGGATGCCTTTGAGGGTTATCTCGCTTTCCTTGCGGAGCGAAATGACTTCCGGGGAACCCAAACCCCGTTGCGCAGCGAAGCCTTCTACTGCTCGTGGAACTATGGACGGATGGCGGATCAGACCGCGGCGAACCAACTGCCTACGGCGGAGTTCATTGCCCAAGAGATTCCCAATATCCGTACGTATCTCCTGGACGACGGCTACACCCGGGGTTCGATCCGCGAAGATGGCAGTCGGGAGCCTTTCAACTTTCATGACGCCTTCTATCCCGATCCTGAAAACTGTGTGAACCGAGAGCGTTTTCCGAAGGGGGTGGATGGCTTTTTTGAAGACTTGCGTAGACTTGGTCTCAAGCCCGGCATCTGGTGGTCGCCGCAGTGTGTCATTAACAGCCGTCTGCATCGAGAGCATCCGGATTGGTTTCTGCGCAACACGGACGGCGAAACTCTGATCTTGCAGGGGTATGGCGGTACCGGGCACCTCGATCTGACTGTGCCGGGAGCTTACGCCTACACGGAAAAAGTAATCTCTACGATTTTCGAGAAATGGGGGGCCACAGCCCTAAAAATGGATTTCTGGAGCCATGCTTTCGAGATGCGCCATCTGCGTTATTCGAAGCCCAATGTCACAGGGCCGATGGCCCGCAAACTCCTTTTCGATCTGGTTCGAAAATATATGCCCGAAGACGGGATCTTTATGACCTGTTGTGCCACCGGGATGGGAAATCCTTTTCTGGCGACTCACGCCGACGCCTTTCGCAACACGATCGACATTGGACGAGGGAGTTGGCGGGAGCAGATTCATACCAGCTTTTGGACGCTTCCCGCCCTCGGTCGAGCAGGTCGACAGAGCTATTTGCACAATAACGACAGCGTCGGGGTCAATGCCGACTGCGGCGAGGATGAAAATTTCTTCCGCCTCAATTGGTGTTTCATCACCCAGGGCACCCAAGAGATCGGAGGCTTTCTTGAAAAGCTCCCGGTTACTTTCAAGGATGCGTTTCGCAAATACACTGACCACTGTGACCGGGGGCACCGGTGTTTCTGTCCCGACGAAAAAGCCTGGCGTGGCGAGCCGCTCCCCGAAGTGCTCTACGTCGATTACCCTACAGGGAGCCCGAGTGCTGAACGGGGCGTTTCCAAGCACATTGCCCTCTTTAACTGGAGTGAGGCTCCACGAGTGGTAGGGGCGGTCTATGCCGCCCTCGGGATTGGCGAAGAGACCCCTCTGCATGACTTTTGGACGGGCGAAAGGATTCAGACGAACGAGCACGGTCTTTTCGTCGAATTGCGGCCGCGCCAGTCATTGCTCGTTCAGGTAGGTCGGTGATTATGAAACCCCTATCTATGCTTTGGGGTCTCACTGACTGGTTTTCGGTGGGGAGCCATCCCAGGTGAAGCGTAAGAATCTAATAAAACGGTTGACAGCCCTCAGGGTTTAGAAATATCACATTAATAACGATATGGCGTTCCTTTCTTCATCGCTTTCCATTCCCACTGCCGGGTTCTTCGTTTTGCTCCAGAAAAAACCCTAGAGCCTAGACCGTCCTACAAGTGGCATTCATAGCGAGAATCAAGAAGGGTCGCTCTCGTCGACAAATACTTCCTCTAACCCCAAAAACGAAATCATCATGAAAAAGAATTTAACTATGGCTCAGATTCTGAAAGTGAGGGCTTGGTCCCTTCGAATTCCTGCAATCGCGGTTGCGGGGGCGCTAGGAACTGCTTCGGTCTGGGCAGCGGACATCTCGTGGGATGGTTCGGGTGGAGACGATTTCTGGAGCACCGTCGGCAATTGGAGCGACAATGCCGATCCCGCTGGCGACAATATCACCTTTAACAATACCGCAGCCGTGGGCACGGCGGGCACAGTCACCAATATTGTGGACCAGAATTACAATGTGGGTTCGCTGGTCTATGAGAACTTCGGTGTCGATACGAATTACCACACGACACAGATCAATAGTGGAGTTACGCTCAACGTTACCGGCCTTGCTTTTAACACCACTACTGAATTAGACACAAGCCAGACAGATTTCACTGGCGATGGTGCACTCGTCTACAACAACGGTGCTGGGATAATTCAACTTGGGCGGGCCGCAAAACAGACAACTACGGTTGACATGAGCGGCTTGTCGTCGTTTACCGCGACTGCAGACCAGATTCTACTGGGAGCTAATGTCGATAGCAGCAATAGTGGCATCACAACTCTGACCCTGGCCGGGACGAACGTGATTACTGCGAACCGTCTGCAGGCGGGCGGAATACGCCAAGATTCAGCGTTGTATCTGGGCCAATCGAACACGCTTAATATCGATGAATTGTGGTTGGGTGAAGGGGAGAGATCCGGGGGGACAACGATCAATATGGCCTTTGATTCCGGGCTCATCGACCCCAATGTGACCATACGCGATAAGGCGGGAACTGGTGGCGCCGACCTGTTGCTGGCGTGGGGAAAGTTCCCTTCGGATGGATTCTTGCATACAGCAACCATCGACCTCCGAGGTGGCTCTGTTGACGCCCAATTTGATACGGTGCAAATGGGCATGGGCCGACAAGGCATAAACGGAAACGGAAAAAGTTTTGCGACTTTCTATTTTGACGCAGGGAGCGTCCATATGAACACGGCTGTTCTTGGGCGGACGAACAGCAGCAGTAAATTTGGCGCTGGCCAAGGGAACATTTACATTAGTGGCACGGGGACACTCACAGTGGGTTTGCTTACTCTTGGGGATAATATTGGCGGTGCCGATACCGTCGAGGAAGGAGGCTTTATCTACCTGACCGATTCTGCCATCTTTCGCGCCACCACGATTCAGGCTGGTGCGACAGTAGCCGGATCAAACCATGAGATCAATTTCACCAGCGGCACCATTGGCAATTTGAGTGGAACCGATCTGACGATCGGCAGCGATATCAAGTTGGAGCTTATCGGTACGGGTTCGCATGTCTTCGACGTGGAGGCTGGCCAGGTGGCGACGATTAACACCGATATCACTCAATCTGGGGGCGATGCCGGATTGACGAAGACCGGTGATGGTACTCTCTACCTCGCGGGTGGTGACGATACCTACAGCGGTGACACGTTACTTTTGGACGGGCTTTTCAGAACGGATACGTTCCTGACAGGTGATTATATTTTCGAGAGTATCATGGCGACTTTTCAGGTGAATGAAGCGGCCTTGACAGTTGGGGGAGCGCAGGCTCTCTTCGGAACGCAGATTTTCAACAACACTGGGGGTGGAACGCTGGAGGCCGTGGACGTGGGTGATTATACGCAGATTTCGATTGTCCCCGAGCCGTCTTCTGTGGCGTTGATTTTCGGTCTTTTTGCCAGTTTGACGCTACTGGGACGGCGGCAACGGCGCAGGCTCTAGATCGCTTTAGCTGCGAACCCTTCGGACCCAAGGTTTTTCGTTCACAGTCGAGAAACGGAAACAACTTCCGTGGATTGATAGTGGTTTTGCGGGGTTCGATCCAAGGGCGGGGAGTAGATCGTTGCTGGATTCGAGAAAATCGTTTGACTTACTCGTATCATAAAAATAACACTTAAATAACGATAAGGTTAATTCCAATCTGCCCCTTTGTATGAGGAAACAATCGATTTGTAGGCTGGGCTTTCTAAAGAGCTTGTTGGCGTTAGGGTGTCTCTGCGGCGGCGTATATGCTGCTGAATCGCCTCAGCTGGCCGACGCTGCCCGGATGAAGCTAACGGTTCCTAAGGCCATCCATGCACCGATGATTGATGGCAGGCTGGAAAAAGGGGAATGGGATGATGCTTCGGCTGTGACCGGTGTGATCAGTCAGCTTGATGGCTATGCGCATCCCCGGCAGGCCGTATTCTTTTTGAGTTATGATGATCGCTACTTCTACATTGCTCAGCGATCGACAGTGTTTCCCGAGGAGTTGGTGCAAAAGGGTCCAAAGACTTGGGCTCCGAAGTGGGATCCTGATGCTTCCGACTCAAATTTTTTTGTTGGGTTGGCACCCGGACGCAAGGGCAGCGGAGATTCTTTGGGAATCTATACTTTTCGACCTTTAGTCGAGAAGGTGAAAGATCGAAAAACCGGTGATCCCGAATGGTATTTAAGCGAGCGAGAGCTTGTTCGCGAGTATAAGACTGTGAAGTTGCCCCACCTCCTCATCCCTTGGGAATCAGGCGCTGAAATGGAAGCCAACGTTAGTGACGACGAGATTTGGATCGCTGAAATGAGGATCCCCTTGGCATCCATGAATGTTGAAGCCGTTCTCGATGGTGAAGATTGGGGGATTTTCCTGGCTCGGGACTATTCTCAAGCAGACCAGAATGCCCTCGGAGTGTCGACAGATTGGCGATTTGGCGGAGGTTGGAGGCACTACGGTCGGGCCTTTTTTGATCAATACCTCAAGGAAGAAGAATATCTTCGAGCGACGTTAGCCAGTGGGGTTGTGGCCGTTCAGGCGCTAGAGCTGTGGAGCCAGGAGGCTGGTATACCGACAGGGGAGACCCGATCTCGGATTCAGCTCAAGAACACCGGAAGTTTGACCAAAACGGTTCAAGTCGTTTTGAAGTCGACGGAAACGGATACCGTCACAAAAACGCTCAGCCCAGGAGCGCGTGAGAGCATTGAGCTTTTCCAGAAAGCTCCTACCTCAGGTCAGGAGATCGCGGCGAGGGTAACGGTTACTGAAGTAGGGGGTGCGACATTACTCGAGCAAAGTCTTCCACTGAAAGGTGACTTCTATAGAGACCGAAGGGAACCGTTGCCAAGTTTATCGCTTTATCCCTCTCACATGGGAGGAATAAAGAAAAATCAGGTTCTTTTTGCGTCGGGTTACGACCCGATTAGTAATCGCTTTTATGGGCGGATTGACCTGAGCAATTTCGAATCCATTAATGAGGTCGAAGAGATAGAACTTACGATTCGGAAAGGCGGTTCGGAGGAACCACTGCTTTCACTCGCACCTACGAATACTTCTCTCCCGGAAGCGGTGGTGAACTTTCACTCTTTATCCCAAAACGGCGTTGTTCTTGAGTGGCTGGCTCCAGATGACGGCTTAGTGAATGTAGATATGGAGGCTGCGCATTGGAACAAGTCTATCCCGCCTGTAACCGACGGCGAAGCCATGCAAGTCTTACAGGTTCGGGACGGCCAGGTGAAGGTGATCATCCAGCGGGATCAATACGTAGAGCCTTGGAAATGGAAACCGTTGGTCAAGCATGGTATTGATGTTAAAAAGGGAGATCGTATTCAGTTTTACTATGATAGCTGGAAAAGTCCTGCGGTGGACCGATTCATCATGCGTGGAAATTTAACTCAAGATGTTTATGGGGTGACAAAGACCTACACTCCGGGTGGTGATTTCTCATCTACCGAACAGGGCGGAATTAACGGAGCTTGGTTCTACAAGTTTGATACAGACAAAACTACTAATCCAGATGGGGTGTATGAGGAATTGCCTCTTTCCAGCTGGGAAGTTTATCAATCCGAAGGAACGGGATGGGGTAGGGGAAAAGATCCGGGAAACAATCAGGGGTTCATTTCTCAGGTTATCTTTTCTCCCCAAGGAGAGTTAACTTTTGATGAGGAAATTCCGGTCCTCGAACCGGGGATCTATCAAGCGACTGCGACTGCCCGTGGAGCGCAAGGGGAGGTTTTGGGGGAGTCTCGCTATAACTTCATTCGTTTTGACCACCAGAAAGATCTGCCTTGGTTGGGAAATCAACTCGGTGTTTCTAGCGACGTACAGCCGCCTTGGACGCCTATCCAATATAGACGGATCGGTGAGGGAATTGAGAAATTTTCCGTATGGGGCCGTGATTATGAGATCGAAGGAAGTGGTCTGATTCGCAACCTCGAAGTCGCCACAGAGAGTGGATTGGACCGGGAGAAGCGTAATATCCTGGCGGGACCGATACACTTTGAGATGATTCAGAACGGCGAAGCGTTCGTTCTGAAGCCTGAGGAGAGAGTGAGTCAGGTAAAGTATGCTGAAAATGAAGCGTCGTGGGAAGGCGCGGTCAGCGAGAATGGCTGGCGTATCGAGACGGATGTTTATCTTGAGTACGATGGCTACGCGGCTCATATCGTGCGCATAATTCCTCCTGAAAGCCAGGGTTCGTCTTCAGCCGAAGCGACCGTTGAAAAATTGAGACTAGTTATCCCTCTGAAGGAAAAGTATGCCTTCAATTTGCATGCCATAGGTGCCGGAGAAGGTCACTGGTTTCGAGCTGCGGTCAACAGCATCCCCCTGGACACCTCGAGGATTGGCCAACTCTGGCATAGCGGTCAGATGAGTGGTTCAAGCACAACGCCGCGCAGTGAAAATTACGGAAAGCCGCTAGAGGCGGGCAATTTTCGGCCCTATGTTTGGCTGGGCGGCGCGAACCGCGGCATCGCTTTTATGGCTGATTCCGATGAAGGTTGGGTGCCTGGTGATAAAGATAGGGATGCATCGTACAATAAGGTTGATCACCCCTCTATGGAGGTGATTCGTCAGGAGGACGGTTCAGTGGCACTGGTTCTCAATCTGGTGGCGCGTCCTTTCGCCTTCGATCATGAAAGAACGGTCCGTTTTTCGCTACAGGCCACTCCCATTAAGCCGGTTCCTGAGGACTGGCGGGATATCCGAATCGATCTAAACACGGCCTTCCCTGGGTTTCTTCGCGAGGACAACTACACTCGCGAATTCGGTGGAGACAGATTCCCAGGGTGGGGATGGATGGGAAACCGGATCAACGTAGATGGACAGAAATGGGTCGATGGGCATGGGTCTACCCCTTATCCTTTAAATTGGGATCAGGCCGCATCCTACAGAGAGTATGCGGAGGAAAATCGAGATGTTGAGGTAACTCCCTACCAGGGTCTGCATTCGATTCTGAGTTTTGCCGAAGTTGATGATCCCCGCATGCCTGCAGGTAAGCAAGCTAGCGATATTTACGGATATATCTATCCACACATGTCTCACAACCACTTGGACGGAGGCAACGGCAGTGGGAGTCAAGCGGATCTGGAATATCGCTTGTGGAATTATAATGCCCGCATCCAGAAAACAGGAATCAAGGGGATGTATTTTGATCTTACCGAGCCGGTGCTGACGGCTAATCCATACAGTGGATTTGGTTATTTTATCGACCTTCATGATCGACCCGAGATTAATGGTAAAGTGCAAGGTGGTTTTGGCCTGACTCGTATACGCGAGTTCTTTAAACGCCTGCGTCAGCTTTTTCTGGAAGGTCCAGCTGGGGAGAACGACCGAACCTATATCTGGTTGCACACAACCGACGGGAACACCGTTTCTGCTTACGCCTTTACCGACATTTTCTTGGAAGGGGAGAATGGTCCAAGTCTTAGCAGCAAGCAGCCCTACATCAGTGTGAAAATTCCGGCGGGGCGCATGCAGGTGATGAACAATGGCGCAGGCAAATGGGGTTTCCAGATGACCCAGCTAACCATGCAGGACCACTCGGTCGACCACGAGATGAATCAACTAATTTTAAACAATATCCGGGGATGGTATCAACTGCATGATGTTGCCTTAGCGACATTCACAGAGCATCAGGGGATCGATCTCGATCGTAAGGCTATTTTCCTTCCGTACTGGGATCCGGATGTGGCCGAAGTTCTTTCCCCTAGAATTGAGGATGCTTACGCGTCCGCCTACCTGCAGGATAACGCTCTGGCTCTGGTCGTGGTCAACAACTCAGATCAGGCCCGCACGGTTCCGGTTTTGGTTGATCCGGCTGGCTTGGGGATGATGGTGGGCGATGATCCTCATTATTCGGTCGAGTACGTCGTTCTGCCTCAAAAGAAAGAAAGGGAACGTCGAATCATCGAGCGCGAAAAGGGAGGTGAATCGGAAGCCATTTTGCGAGAGTTCGAAGAGAGGTGGAGTCAGATTCCAATGAAGCCTGAAATTCGAAATGTCCAAACGGATAAGCTTGGACTCATGGTCTGGATTGAGCCACGAGGCTATCGCATCATTCGGTTAGAGGCGAAGAGTAATAACTTACAGCAAGACAATGATGAATAGTTCACTGGAGTTGACGAATAACTACGAATTTTCTAACGGCATAATTCGGCTTAGAGTTTTTGAAAGTGACGAGGGTTATCCTCTCGTAACGATTGAGGGCGAAAATCGAGTGCAGTATGGCCCTGTTCCTTTGGTGGGGTTCGACACCCATGTCATCTTCTGTCAACGGGTAGAACGTGCGTGCCAGCCGATCCAGGTGCGTCGTTGCACTCGGATTCGAGATGGCTTTCATTTCGAGCTTCACGATCAGTGGAGTCAGATTACCGCAGGGATTGTGCTACAGCTGGTGGGAGACCGGTTGGTTGCGACGTTCAAAACTTCGGAGCTGTATGAGCGCGAGAATGAATCTTACCGTCTCTTTAATGTGACTCTTCTGCCCGGCCTGATGCGCGTGGGCCGCGAGGGCCAGATCATTCTCCCGCTGGGGACGGGTCTCTCGATTTCTCCGGAAAAAGCCCCCGCTATGTCGGATCGGTTTTTGATTTATGGGGAGCAGCCACGTTGGGAATTGCTGCCGATGCTTCCGGTTACTTCGACAGGGGAGAATGGAAATGGTATCGTCTCGATGGCGACTCAATGCCCTGAAGATGCCAGCGTCCGATTTTGGACCGACGGTCGAGGCAACGGTGGCGTCGATATGGGTGCCTCGTTGCGTGAACACTGGATTGATCCGGTCGATCGTATGGATCGCAGTGTTGAATTCGTGCCAACAACTTTTGAAACGGATCAACTCCATACAACCGCTCACACATTACGTCGGCATATCGTTGAAGATCTAAAAGTTAAGCCGGTCAGCGAGCAGATCAAAGAATCCGAAGCCGTTGATAAGTTGGTGCGGTCTGTCACTGGAAAGATGTTTTTTGGTGTTCTGGATCAAGGCACAGGAGGGGCAAGGTTGGGAGATCCCACTCATGGCGAATACATCAGTAACACCACTTGCCAGGAGGCTATCGAGATCTTTCAGAAGATCAAAGCTGCTGGTGTCGATGGTTATAATAGCCAGAGCGTTGGTTACATCCCCAATGGTCATGATGGCTCCTATCCCAGTCACGATCGTTTTGATTCACGAATCGGTGGACGGGAAGGTTTTCTGGAAATGGTTGAAGAGGGCAAGAAGCTGGGCTTCACCATTAATGTCCATGACAACTACAATGAGGGGTATGAATCCTCGCCGGACTTCGATTGGAAATGGTGCTTCCACGATGTCTATTGCATGCCGCAAAAACGCGGCGCTTGGGGAGGTGGACAGGCCTATTTGTTCAATATGAAGCATCTGCCCGAGGAGATGGTGGAAGGGGCTTTGGGACGTATGAAAGGACTCGGATTGACGGGGGTCGGTTACGTGGACGCCTTGGGGAATCCTCTCTATCGGAACTATGATCCTGATCGGGGAGGACCTCGTCGAGATCATGCACAGGGAATCGAACGCGTGCTTAAGGCGTCCGCCGACACGTACGGGGGAACTACAACCGAGTGCGGATTTCTTTATGCGGCGCGGCATTGTGTTGCGGTTTGTATGCCGGGTAATCACCGGCATATAGGGAGTGCAGTTCATCAGGCACTGCCGGTTGAGTTAAAACCGATTCCCCTGTACGCGCTATCGGTCTCGGGACTGATTCTTGTGTATAAGAAATTTGATCAGAGCAAATCTGATGTGATCGATATGTTGCTGATGGGACAGCTGCCCCACCATGGGGATACGGTGGCCCGGGATCAGGTCCAGGGTGGTCATCGGCACAAACCATTCAACGATGCTTTGGCGAAAAACATGAAGGTCGTCTATGACCTCGTCTGTGTGAAATATCGACATCTCAAAGAGCAACAAATTCTGAGGTGGCAGTTGAATGATGATGGCTCTGAGGAAACGACTTTTGCCGATGGCACCGTGGTAAAGGCAGACCTCAGTCGAGAAACCCTTTTCATCAACGGTGAAGAGATTTCGTTTTCTCTTTCCAAAACTTAAATCAAACAAAATTAGAAAATCGTTTTATGAAGACCTACAAACTAATTTTAGCTTTAAAAATTGCTATCCTTGGAGGAAGTGTATTCGCCAATTCTTCGGCTGTAAAAAACGGTTTACAACCCGAACAAGTGGCATCTTTCGCTATTCCAAAAATGAGCCAAAGTCCCACGGTTGACGGCGTCATCGATCCCGAAGAATGGAAAGAGGCTGTGGAGATCGGCGGTGCTGTTGACCAAAGTACTGACCTGATCATCCCTCGCCCGGGTAGCTTCTATCTGGCCTGGGATCCTGAGCATATCTATATGGCGTTTCGTACCTACATTCGCGAGGGCTACAAACCTGAAATTGCGGCGGGTCGAAGTCAGGGGCAGGCATATATTTGGGATGAGGGAATGGAGCTCGGCTTTCAGCCATTGGGAATGAATCGGGCACCAGGAAATGCCGGCACCTCGTACAAGTTTTTCCTAAACGCTCTCGGGTTTTACGGGGATACCGCCCGTGTCGCACTCGGACAGCAGTCTAAAAGTTGGTCGCCGAAATTTGAGTCGAACGCGCGAATTACCGAACCGGGCACGGCGCCTAATGGAGGTAGTTGGCTTGAGGTCGAGTTTTCCGGATCCATTGAAGATTTTGAGCTGATTGGACCCAACCAAGCCGGGGATCGATGGAATCTTATGCTCGGGATCAATCACTTTCCCAAGTGGATGCAGGCGAGAATTCCTGCTGTCGGAGCCTATTTGAATCCAGACGGATATTCTCAAGGAATCCTCGTTGAGAATACCCCGGTTGCCAAGATGTCGATGGATAGCCTCGCTAATCTCGCGTCAGATGGAACGGCCAGCATGAAAGTCGAGATCTACAATCCCACTACTGAGCCTATTGATGCCAGGGTTGATGTAGAGGTCGGAAAATCCATCTCCAGGAAAGAAGTATTGACGGTTGCTCCTGGTGCCTCTGCGTCTTTCGAGTTGAATGAGAAGCTTCCTGAGGAAGAGGAAAGTGGATCTGTGAACTTGGAGGTATCGTATGAAGGTGGATCCCTCATGACCTACAATGCATTTTTTGAAGTAGGAAAATATGAACGGATGTTACGACCAGTCGCCCCGCGCGACCCAACGAAGTTTTCATTTGATGGACGTTTTAATCCAGATCGATCGTGGCTGCATGTAAAAGCCGATGCATACTATCTTCCGGATCCCGATCAAGCGGATTCACTTGAGTTTACCGTCATTAAAGACGGGAGTTCGGAGCCGGTCTATCGTGGCACTCTGGAAGAAATGGCGAACTGGTATTTTCAGGATATTGTCGAATTGCCGGAACTTGAAGTAGGAGATTATCGTATCGAGGGCGAACTGGTTCTTAAAGATGGTACTACACTGGGGCCTGTTGTAACCAAGTTTGAGAAAAAGGATGAAGCGAAAGAATTTGCCCGTTGGTGGGGTAAAACCTACGGAGATATTGAGCGGGTACTTCCTCCCTACACCGAGATTGAAAAAGGGAAGGTTGATGATTCTTCTGTGACCTATAGTCCGCTTGGCCGAAAATACTCCCTTAACGCCCTCGGTCTTCCAACGGCACTTGATTCGGCTGGGGGAAGTGTCTTGTCCGCGCCGGCGAGAGTTGTAGTCGTTGCAGACGGGGAAGAGATTTCAATTCCGATTGGGGCTCCTGAGATTTCTGTTGAGAAAGACTGGAAGATCGAGTTCACCGGTTCTGCTCAGGGAGCGGGCCTCGATTTTGAAGCTAAGGGGTGGTTGGAACAGGATGGTTTGGTCTATGTGGACCTCACTTATCAGCCTCGCGATGGAAAGTCCGTTATGATTGACAGCATGCGGATTGAATATCCCTTGTCCGAGAAAGATGCTGACGGTCTCCTATGCGTCGGACCTGGCGAGAATTATTCCAGTCGTTCGACGATTCTCTTAGATAATGAGAAGGAAGGTTCTCTTTGGTCTACCCACGATACCGGGGTTTCGGGATCGCAGATGACGGTTGGAAGTTTTTATCCTACCGTCTGGATCGGAAGCGAACGCCGGGGGTTTCTTTGGTGGGCCGATAACGACAAGGGCTGGGTGCAAGCCAATGATGTTCCCGCTCATGAAGTCGTCCGTCAAGATGGCGACGTGGTGCTGATCAATCATATAGTAGGGCGACCGATTGAACTGAATGAACCCAAGACGATTGCCTTCAGCTATCTTGCTACCCCCTTCAGACCTTTGGTTCAAGGGTTTCGAACAACTCAATCGACTGAGGATGGAACATTCTTTGGACCGTTCCGCGGGGTGCGCGATGATTCAAAAACGGGAGAGCCTGTTTTTGTGCATCGTGGAGGCCTCGGCCACGTTAACTGGATACATCCCGAATCGCGCTATCCGGAAGAATGGGATCAGTTGTGGGAGCAGCAGCGCACGGTTGGAATTCCCGGCACGCGTTACATGGCTGCGGAAGAGTATGCGAGGGAATGGCAGTGGCGTGACCCGTATAAGGCCCGAGCCGGAACGAACCTGACCCACATGTCTTTTCAGATTATGGGATATGGACGGAAGAGCTTGGAAAACGAAACTTACGAGTACTTTGGTGCGGCATGGGAGGGATCGCTCGATACCTGGAACGACTCTTACATTGATTATGCCATGAGCCTATTCGATTCGGCTTTTAAAAAGGGAGGTGTGTTGTCGACGTATTGGGATCTTGCCTTTCCGATCCTGTTTGAGGATCCCCTGAGCGGCCTTAGTTACTTTCTGCCCGATGGTCGGGTACAGAAGGGATATAACGGATGGAACATCCGTCGTTTCATGATGCGCCTTCACGCCCTGCAGTATGATTCCGGATTGGTCCCCGGAGCCAATGGTCTCCATTCCAGTAACGCCTATTTGACGGTGGCGATGCCTTGGGCCGATGCGGTCCTCGACGGAGAACGCAACTGGGAACTCGATACGACAGACCTTGACTGGATTGATGTCATGCCCATCGAGCGTATGCGTTCGATGTCGGTGTCGGCGAATTGGGGTGTGAGTATTTGTTGGATGGCCAATATGTTTTCGCGGGATCCGGGCAAGATCGTAGAAAATAAGCGGATTCAGGGGCAATGGGTCTGGATGCATGACTCATGGTTGAATCCCTACATCCCGCAGCTTGGCAGTATGCCTGAGCAAGTGCTGGATTTTGGAGTGAACGATAGAGACACTGTTTATCATCCATACTGGCGGAACCATCTCGCGAGTAGTTCTAACGAGGATATTTTAGTCTCGGTGTGGGAGATGGAAGGACGAGTCATGCTTGGAATCCTAAATTATGATAAGAATCATCCGCAATCAGCTGACATCGAAATCGATTTCGAGGAACTCGGTCTAGAGCCTAATCAGGTGGTGAGCACTCGGCTTTGGTCGGATGAAATGGGGTGGGAACGTCGGGACCAGAACCGCATGCGCAGTTTAGAGCGCGACTATGAGAAGGCTCTCGCAAAGGCGGAGAAGAGAGGAGGACCAGTTCCTGCTAAGCCAGACATGGAGCCTAGAGAATATCCGCTGTCGATAGCATCAACCGAATTGGAGGGCGATACTCTCAAAGTTCGGGACCTGGCCGGGCATCGTTTGATTCTTGTCGGACTTTCTGCGCCAGAGCCAGCGAGTGTTGAACGTGCGAAGAGCTCCCTTCCTGAATGGGCGAAGGAGGACCTTATTGTAAAGTTGAATAATGATGGCTTTGTCGATGCACGCACCCAATATCTTGCGGACGATTTGCCGGGTATCAGTGGTGAAGATGCGGAGGTGACAGTTACCATGTGGCAATTACCAGATCGTATCTTGCTTACCGTTTTTAACAATGGGGAGCGTCCGAAGGATGTAGACCTTGGCGTAGATCTGGATGCGTTGAACCTGGTTCCTGAACTGCCATGGCAGGAGTTTGTGGGTATTCGACAGATACAGGCCGAGGAGGGTGCACCTCAACCGGATCTAGACTTTTACGGTCGCTCGCTTTCGCTCAGGAAACTCAGTCCTGATGCCGGTCGAGTCGTCAGTATTCGAAGGTTCTGATTGCTGTTGGAGGATGCTGAAATGAATATTCGCGTTCATGATATCTTTGGAGATGGCATGGTCCTTCAGCGTGGCATAAATGTGCCGATATGGGGAACTGCCACAGAATCTCTCACCGGGAAGAGGCTGACTGTTTCGATCAATGGAGTCGAGGATACGGTTCGCATTAAGAAGGATGGCGCGTGGCGTGCGACGCTACCCCCCTTGGCGGCCGGTGGACCTTACACCTGCTCGATAACTGTTGGGGAGAGAAGTAAGCCGGAGTGCATTCTAAAAGATGTTCTTGTCGGAGATGTTTGGGTTGCATCGGGCCAATCCAATATGGAGTTTCCATTGCGTGACTCTGAAGATGCTGGCGCTAATATAGCGCTTGCGGAATATCCCAATCTCCGGCTTTACAAGGTTCCTCCCTTAGCTCAACGAGCGACTAGAGTGAATCTGCGATCGGAGTGGAGAAAATGCACTCCGCGGGATGCGGCAGATTTCTCGGCTGTCGGCTATTTCTTCGGTCGTGAGCTTCATCGCTCAGTGGGAGTGCCGATCGGCATCATTCAATCTGCTTGGGGCGGGACTCCTGCGGAGGCCTGGACTAGTGAGGATGCGTTAAAGAGTGATCCCGGGTTCGCTGAGGTCGTCGCTGACTATGAGAGGGAGTTAGCGAATCCTTCCAAGAGTAAACACGATGAGGAAGTGCGGCAATGGACTGAACGCTACGATCCGCCCGACCCCGGAAACAAAGGACTGGAAAAAGGTTGGCACCTTCCTCAGACCGATATCGACAAATGGGAGAGTATGAGTCTCCCGGGTTATTGGAGATCACAGGGGCATAATTACAGTGGTGTATTCTGGTTCTGCATGGACGTAAGCATCCCGGACAGTTGGCTGGGGTCAGATGCCACTCTGAACCTGGGTCTTGTCGATAAGTCGGATGTTTCCTATTTTAACGGTGAACAGGTTGGCAGCATTACGATGGAAGAGCGAGCTGACGCTTGGTGTACTCCTCGCAGTTACAAGGTGCCCAAACAGATCCTCAAGGCGGGGACAAACCGTATCGCGGTGCGTGTGCGTAGCAATTTCGCCGCCGGTGGTATTTGGGGGGAACCCCAAGACCTCTCGCTCGTAAGCTGTAGTGGTGATCGTTCTCATAGAATCCCGCTTGCCGGTAGTTGGCAATTTCAGGTGGAAGCCAATTATGGAATCGTTCCTCCCCGACCGGAAGGTCCCTTGGGGGATGGCAATCGCCACTCGCCCCATATTCTTTTCGACAGTATGATAAAACCTCTGATTCCCTACGCGATCAAAGGCGTTATCTGGTATCAGGGGGAGAGCAATACCATTCGTGTTCACGAATATAGTCGTCTTTTCGCTTTGATGATTCATTCGTGGCGAAATGCGTGGAAGCTGGGAGATTTCCCTTTTTATTTCGTTCAATTGGCGAACTATATTGCGAATGAGCAATGGGCTGAACTACGTGAAGCCCAGGCGCAAGTTCTCGCTGTGGCAAATACCGGCATGGCAACGGCAATCGATGTCGGTGATCCGGAAGACCTTCATCCTAAAAATAAAAAGGATGTGGGGAAACGTTTGGCTCGTCACGCCTTGGCGAATGAGTATGGCTTTAAGGAACTGGTGACCACTGGACCGGTGGCGCGAATCGCTACCTTGAATTCTTCCAGACTGACGGTTCAGTTTGATTCCTGTGGTGGAGGACTAAAAGCGCAGGGAAAACTTGCCGGGTTTGAGGTTTCGGTCAACGGAAAGGTTTGGCATGAGGAAGGTGCGAAACTGGATGGTGATGTCGTGGTCGTCCAATGCGTCAAGCTGAAGAATCCGAAATGGGTTCGCTACGCTTGGTGTGATAGTCCAACGTGCTCCCTTTACAACGCATCGGACCTTCCCGCTCCTCCCTTTAAACTTCTCGTTCGTAACTTGAATTAGAACGCATGAAAACCCTCGTGAGAACTGGGTTCGCTCCGTTTACGCCGGATGTGCGATCCATTAGAAAATTTCTCCTCCTCTTTGAAAAACAACTTACGCAATCTCGTCGAATGAAGTCTGTCCTACTCTTCGTCCTCTTTTTCATGACATCTCTCAACGCCCAGGATTTGGAAAAGCATTTATTCATCCTCTCGGGACAATCCAATATGGCGAGACTGAATCCGAAGCTCACTTTCACCCCGACCGTCGAAGCGGCTTTCGGAAAAGAGAATGTCGTCGTCGTAAAAGACGCGATGGGTGGACGGCCCATCCGGCTATGGTACAAAGACTGGAAGCCCAGAGAAGGAGACGAGCCGAAGGCGACCGGGGAACTCTACGACCGGTTGATGAAGAAAGTGAATGCCGCTGCCAAGGGGCAGGAGTTTGAGACCGTGACCTTTATCTGGATGCAGGGGGAACGGGATGCCAGCGAGGGACATGGGGAAGTCTACGCCGAGAGCCTGAACGGTCTCATCCACCAGCTCTCGGAAGATCTTGGGCGCGACGATCTCTATTTCGTCATCGGGCGCCTCAGCGATTTCGATATGATGAACGTGAAATATCCCCACTGGACTATGGTCCGTGAAGCACAAGTACAACTCGCCGAAGCCAGCCCCCGAGGAACGTGGGTGGATACCGATGACCTGAACGATGGAATCGATCGAAAGGGAAATGTCCTGGAAAACGATCTCCACTATTCACCAGAGGGATATAAAATTCTCGGCACACGCTTCGCCGAAGAGTCGATTGCATTGATCAGTGGATCCAATTCGGTAGGATCGGCTGAGAATGGAATGTAAAATCTCATAGTCTCTATTTTAAAAATTATGAAGGATATCCCGTAAGTATCTGGTTGATATGAGCTCTCTGAAAAGCGTTAACATTCACATAGATCGTTTCAGGAGAGACTGGCATTCGGCGGGGAAAGACACAGCGTGTTCCCGTCCCTTTGTAATGTCGATGAATAGGGGGATAGAGCCTTGAGGATCGAATTGGGGTGAACCTTCCCGCTCCTCCTTTTAAACTTCCCGTTAAGAAATTGAATTAGAACGTATGAAAACTCTCGTGAGAACTGAGTTCGACCCGTTTCTGCGGCCTGCATACCTTGCCAATGGTCTCGTGGGCCTACGCGTTGGACAGATCCCGTTGATCGCCGGGAGTGCTCTCGTAAATGGATATATCGGCAAAGATTGCTCAGGTGAGAGTGATACCGTCTCCGCGGCGCCTTATCCGGTGGGTGCGGATATCGCCATCAACGGGCGATATCTTTCGGAGCGGACCGCTGCGGCGAACTTTATCGCCCAGGCGTATGACCTGAATTGTGGTGAATTGAGGTCGACTTTCGAGTATGCCTTTGAGTCGGTCGTCGCGACGGTGAAGGTTCTGACATTCTGCAATCGGACGATGCCGACGATCGTCCAGCAGCAGGTTCGTGTGTCGGTCAATGAACCCTGTAAACTCGTCCTGCAGGCGCAGCTCGATCCACGAGGGTTGCCGGGCAAGTTACTGGACTGGCTCCGGCCCGCAAAGAGGGTTGACGGACTGTTACAGTGGGAATCTCCAGGAGGGTATAGTCGTATTGGTGCAGGTTACCATGCCACTTGTCACTGCGATGGCGAGTATCTCGACGCGATAAGAAATAACTTCGGACATGAGCGCGATCTTCAGCTTACGCGTTTTGTGATCGATGGGGAGCCGGGAAGGGAATATTCCATGCAGCAAATCGGGGTTTTGGTGCCCAGTTTGATGCACAACGAGCCCCATCTACAGGCCATGCGCCAATTGCAAATGGCCAAGTGGTTTGAATTTGAAAAGTTACGTCAGCGTAACGCCAGTGCCTGGAGCGAGTTGTGGAAGAGCCGGATTCGCCTGGTCGGCGCAGAAGAGAAATATCAGGACCTGCTCGATAGTTCTTTCTTCTACATGCACAGCTCAGTGAATCAGGCAACACCCAGTAGTGTAGCTCCCTTTGGGCTATCACAAGACGGGTATTCCGGGCATGTCTTCTGGGATGCGGAGACGTTCATGTTTCCGGGGGTTCTGTTGACAGCACCGAGTGCGGCAAAAGCGATGATGGAATATCGTGTCCGCTGTGCACCTCAAGCTCGAATGAACGCGAAGCTTAATGGCTATGAAGGTCTGCAGTTCCCTTGGCAGAGTAGTAATGACGGTTATGAAGTAACCAGCTATTATACCGAAGGGAACGCTGAGTTGCACATCAATGTGGATATCGCTTTTGCGATGATTCAGTATGTCAATGCGACGGGCGATGACGTTTTCTTCAAGGAACACGCGTGGCCGATAGTCAAAGGGGTTGCCGACTGGGTTGTCTCCCGTGCGGACGAGACGGATCGGGGCTACGAGATTCAGCATGTCGTGGGTATTGATGAAAGCTGTGTTAACGTGAATAATAATTGTACGCTCAATTGCGTATCAAAGATTGTGTTGCAGCAGGCGGGAGAGTGGGCTCGAAAACTGGAGTTGGTTCCGACCGAGAAGTGGGCTGAAGTCGCAGAGAAGTTATTTGTTCCGATCGATTCGGAAGAAAAATGGATTATGCCCCACGAGGGTTATGTCTATGATCCACAGAAAAAGGCAGCCCACGGAAATTTTCATGAAGGTATTTACTCGATTGAGGCCATGATGCTTGATTTTCCTTTTGGATATCACCACAGCCCCGAGGTGGATGAGGCGACCAAGAGGCACTATATGAAGTATTTGCACACCTATATGGGGATGCCCATGGCGGCTGCGAATGCGGTGGTTTGGGCTGCCCGCGAGGGGGAGCCTGAATTGGCAAAAGAGTTTTTGGACACCGGATATCTGTCGAGGCATTTTGAGCCGTTCAACATGATTGGCGAAACGGCCAAGTTTCGCGAAGGCAGCCCCAATGAAAATTTTGTCACGGCTCAGGGAGGGATCCTTTCGGCCGTTATTCTAGGATTATGCGGTCTGGATATTGTCGAAGGTTCTCCCGAAGGCTGGGCCAAGCATCCGATTCGTCTTCCCGGAGACTGGGAGGCCATTGAGATTGATCGACTCTATGCACGGGGCCGCCCCTTTAGGGTCGTCGCCAGAAATGGTGCGGAAAAAGCGGAGATTTCCTTCATAGACTGACTGACGGTAGGAGAGGAGAAAAACGTCTTCTTTGTTGAACATGAATTTCCAATTTCGCTAGGCGCTTGAGAGAAATGGACCTTTTGTTTGGAGGCTAGATCGACCAAAGTGCTTGATTTCATGGGAACAGAACCATCTCAATACACGGTGCTACCCGTTCAGCGGTCTACCGGGCTCCTCGGTGACTGGGCAGGGCCGATTTGGTCCGCTGCAGAATCGGTTGAGATCGCACACTTTTACGATAGGCCTCAAGCAACCGAGCATCGTCCGAAGACAGAGGCGAAGCTGCTTTACAGCGCTCAGGGGGTGTATCTTCATTTTCGAGTGGCGGATCGGTTCGTTCGCGCGGTCGAGCAGGGATATCACAGTTCGGTCTGTGGTGACAGCTGTGTGGAGTGGTTTGTGGAGCCTGTGGCTGGGGCAGGTTATTTTAATTTGGAGATCAACGCAGGGGGGACGATGTTGCTCTACCATATTACGGGTCGGGCGCAGAACAGGGTTATGACGCCAGTTCCAGGCGAATGGATGGACCAAATCTTGGTGCAGCATTCTCTTCCATCGACGGTCGAACCAGAGCTTGTAGGTGAAATCATCTGGACAATAGAGGCTTTCGTTCCTTTTGATCTGTTCCGCGCGATGCTTCCGGGACGGACGGTCTCCCCATCGGTTCAAGGGTGGCGTTGTAATTTTTATAAATGCGGCGATAAGACCTCTCATCCGCATTGGGCGAGCTGGCAGCCGGTTGGCGAGGCTCCTTTCACTTTTCATCAGCCAAACCGTTTTGCGCCAATCATCTTTGCTTAAATGAGGGAGGGAAAAATCACACGAGATATTCAGTATGAAGAACCTTGATTTGAGATCGGATGTAAACTGGATTAATGCCGCAGAACTCGAGGAAAAGCCGGAAGGCATGCTTCCCTTGCGATTTTCTCGGGCACTGATCGAGAGCTTTGACAATCCTTCAAAGCGAGCTGTCGCAGCTATGCAGACCTCCCTGGTCTGCGAGTTGCCTTTGGGGGTTCGAAAGGCCGAGTTTGTAGTGAATCTGCTTGATTCGGACGGATATGGTTTTGTTGGGGAGTGCTATATAGGGCCCTTCAAGCATCTGCCGAATATTCTATTTACGAAAGTAGGAGAAACCTATCGGTTCGAAGTAGAGATCCCGGCCTGGATCGAGAACGAAACGATCCGTTTCCATTTTCCAACCCATTGCACGCTGGCGATCCAGTCGATTCACGTCGAGGGAGAGAAATTCTCTCTTCCGGCTCTTTCGAGAAAGAAGCGCTGGGTGGTGCATGGAGACTCGATTACACAGGGGGCAAATTGCTCAACTCCGAGCTTGGCCTGGCCTGACATGGTTGCCCGCGAGTTAGACTGGGACGCGGTCAATCTGGGAATCGGCGGGTTCGGTGTGTTCGATCCACGGGTGGCGGAGTATGTGGGCAGTCTGCCCAGAGATTTTGTCAGTATCCACTGTGGGGCCAATTTGAATGGAAAGGAAGATCATCGGAAGAGGATCCGGCAGTTCCTGTCCATCGTGTTGGCCAATGGTTTTTCCGCGCCGTGTGTGGTGGTCACCCCCATCGTTTGCTTGACGCGTCCAGTGCAGCCAATTCGTGATCAGATTCGTGAGGTCGTGGAGAGTTTCGGTATTCCGAATCTTCGGTGTGTCGACGGATTGTCGGTCGTCGATCAGCTAAGTGCATTGAACAGCGACGGCTTGCATCTCAACGACTGGGGAGAGATTTCGTATTATCGATCAATCGTTCGAAAATTTAGAGAATGGAGCATTTAATTGGATGAGTACTTTAGAGAACCCGGGATCGCTACGACGAGTTGCGCTGTGTTTGGCCGTTATTTTTGGCGGCCTTGTTTCGCCTGCTGGGGCTGAAGTTGAGGGTGAGAAAATACAGCCCAATGAAGAGCAAAAGCTTCTCATTAATAGCATGCGGCGAGGGGTTCAGCCCGCTGATGAGCCGGTTGCTTTCTTGGACCTGGACCTTGGGGTGGTCGGGAGGCCTAATCCTCATTTCGGTGAAATTTCCGAAAAATTTCTTCGTAAGCATGAGGAACGGATGAACCGCAAAAAGGAGTCTGTCGACTTGGTCTTTCTGGGAGATTCGATCACGGCGGGATGGACCGGGGCCGGGATCCGCACATGGAATGAATATTTTCTACAATACGATCCCGTCAATTTGGGGATCGGCGGCGAGAGGACCCAGCATGTGCTTTGGCACATCGAAAATGGGTTTTTGGACGAAATCGATCCCTGCGTCGTTGTTTTAATGATCGGGACGAATAATCTGTCCCACCATTCCAATCAGGAGATTGCGGCGGGGATTACCCGGATTGTCGATGTCATCCACGAAAAACTTCCGAAGGCCGAGGTGCTTCTTCTAGGAATCTTTCCGCGGGGAGGAGATCCCTCCGAAAAGAGGGTTCGTGAAATTCGGGAACGAATTCGCAAGATCAATGAAACGATCTCCAAGCTCGATGACGGCGAGAAAACGAGATATCTGGATCTTTCTGCGAACTTCTTGGATGAGAGCGGACAGCTGTCGCGCGAGATTGTGCCGGATGGGCTCCATCCGAACGGGAATGGCTACCGGGTATGGGGACAGGGAATGGCTTCCGTGATCGACGAAATGATGGATTGCGATGTAAAAACTTCGGATCGCAACTAATGTCCTCGGTTTGGATCCGGGGGTATCGGTCTGAGTCGCTCACGCACTCATTTTTTAGAGTGGTTCCTGATGACGAGTTTCGGCTTTATGAGGATAGGGTCGTTGGCTGGTGTTCGACCTTCGCTCACCTGATCAATGATCGAGATTGCTTTATTGACGATTGTTTCGAAATTGAAATCGATGGAGCTGAAGGATGCATTGCCCGCTTTACTCCATTCGGTGTTTCCGTAGCCGACAACCTCTAGGTTTGCAGCTTGAGCAGGTTTTCGGTGCAACAGTATATTCTGTGCCAGCCAAGCTTCGTAGTCGCGTAACCCGAAAATGGCAGTTGGTCCCGCTTTTGCCTTTAACTGTTTGAGGAAGGCCTTTTCGTCTAGCTCATGGTGGTGGAGGATGTTTGTCGAATGGCTTGCCAGTTTTGTCCATTCTCCTCCCATCGACTCCCATTTGTGACGGAAGTGGCAAGCTGGGTATCCTTGGTCTGGCCTGTCGGATTCGATCTGAGCGATCTGAGTGTCCGTCCCGACAAGCATTACTTTGCGGTGTCCCTGAGCCCAGAGATGTTTGGCGACCATATCTCCTCCGGCTTCTACGTCGTGAAGCACCCGATAAAGTCCTGGCCATGTCGATTCGCTTACCCATGAGAAGACTGCAATCGTCGTCTTTTGCTTCATGCCTGGGAGGTCGAACACGCTGTAGGGGAAATGTCCGCTTCCTTGAACGACCATGATTTTAGATTCGGAATATCCGATTCTTCGAATGACTTCACCTTGCCCGCTTCCCTTTTTGGGGTCGATCCCTACTAGACTTCCAATTTTGCCGTGCTCGGCCAAGGCTTCCATGAACATGGTTAGGAGGTTGCTCCACAAATGGTCCTTTGAGTGCATGCAAAGGGAAACCACGTCTGCCATGGTAAGGGATCGATGACGTGACGCGATATAGGTGCCTGAGCCGTTTCGGAGTTCCACATAGCCCTCATTTTCAAGACGTTGCAGGGCTTGGCTGATGGGGAATGTGCTTACATTCAGCATCGCTGCCAGTTTTCGATTGGATAGCAGCCGATCTCCGATTTCTCGTTCTGGAGAGGTTATGTAATTCTTAAGCTCTTCGTAGATTCTTCTGGCTTTACTTTCTCTTTCGCCCGTGAAGCTTTTTGTCGGAATCTGATTCGGGCGCTGCGCGCTTTTCTTCATCTCGGAAAATCAAAGAGTTAGCGCAATTGCCTCTCAAGGAGCCAGCTCAGGCATTGGAGGGTGTCTTTGCGGCAATGCTGGATCCCCGCGTTCGTGTTTCGGTAGAGTTTTATCATTTGGTATCGGTGTGATATTATCCTTGATTTTCGCAGGCTAATAGCGGGAAGTCATTTTGTAAAGACTCACGATGTCCAGGTTTAAGCTTGATCAATTTTGATATTAATGTGATATTTTCGGGTGATGACTGAAGGAGTTTCGCCGCAGAGCCAAATCGATTGGGATCATAAAATGGGTTTTGCGCTGTTGGTCTCCCTGAGCCTGCTGAGCTTTTTGCTGCTAGTGACGGTCGCGCTTTCTGCTTTTCTTCGAGTCGAGACTCAAGGAGCGGAGAGCTCGCGTAATTTGACCCTGGCTCGCCAGAACGCTCTGTTTGGATTAAGCGTGGCTTTCGGTGAGCTTCAGTGCAGCCTTGGCCCGGATACGCGGGTCAATGCTCGAACGCTACTGATTGCCCGAGATGAACGGATCGCCATTTCCGATTCGGATCTTCCGGCTGCGAAGTCTCCGAAAGCATGGTGGGTTGGCGTGGTTGATTCGGACGGGGAGAGTAGTTTTCAGCGTAGCGCTGGAGAAACTCCGGTTGCTTGGCTTGTGTCGGGTCTGAAGAATAACGATTCCAATGCTCTCACGGATTCAGACCCGTTCCAGGAGAGCGGAGCGATACCACTTTTTGATGACGGAAGTATAGATCTCGCTCTTCTGAGCGATGGTAAACCGATCGAAGGGGGAAGGGTTCCGATCCGTGGGGCAGACTCCGAAAGCGATTTTGGATCGTATGCGTGGATCGTCGATGATGAAGGCTTGAAAGCTCAGTTGGCCCTTCGGGATCCCTTGGATGGAGGCTTGGTTGAACCCCTTGGCGGTGGGGTTTTGCCGGGTGCTTTTGACTTGGCAATTCTGGAGGGAATGGATGGCCTCTCCGGAATTCTTCCAGAGGATATGAGTTTACTCGTCGCTTTGGCTCAATTATCGGCTTTGGGCGCCGATCAGGACGTCGCCTTGGACAAGCGATTCGACTACACGACACAGTCTCTCGGGGTGCTGGCAGACGTTCGGAATGGGGGTCTTAAGCGTGACCTGACGATCGCCTTTGAGCGTGATGAGGTCTTTGACGAGGTTTTCGATCCGTTTGCAGGCGGGCGTCCCAAATTGACCCCCGCCGCTCTAACCGGAGATCCGCGACGGCAGCGGGTGCTTATGGACAGGGAGAAGTTAAGTACCTCGGACGACCTACTGCGGGGCGGTTACATCCATTGGGGTGTCTTCAACGACTATTATAATCTTAAGCGCTTCATCATGAATTTAGAGGAACCAGCTACTGGAGAAAAGGTTGCGTCTCTGGATCCCACGCTTTTCAACGCCAGCGGTTTCACTGATGCGGGCCATCCTTCCTTTCCTAATCACAAATTTTACGGAGGGGCTCTCGGTCCTCATGATATGGCTGCGGAACCGGGCGAGTATCATCCAGAGCATCCTTACGGCGACTTTTTGGTAGCAGCGAGCGATTACGGAAATGAGGTAACCTATTTTAGGGGAGAAGGGGGGTTCTCTGTCGGAGATCCTTCGGCTCGGGCTGAACTGCCGCGGCGTTCCAATGAATACAGGCATTCACCGATTACCCCGGTGCTGTCACTTCTTCAGGTGAACTCTTGGCTGGAGAAAAGACGCGACAATCCGGTTAATCCGGAGAACGACGACCTCCTTTCAAAGGTGCAAGTATGGTCCTCTCTCTACAACCCGTATAACATTGGCGTCGACATGACAGCCAATTATGTCACGCCTGCTGGTCCGTCTGACTTGAGGAAACCGGTTCGGGGTCCGTTTCTCATGAACTACCCGGGTGTGCAGATGAACTACGGAGGTGCATTGACTGATTATTTGGAAAGAACCTATTTTATCGAGGATCCAGCCGGAGATATGAGCTTTTTTGCTTCGTTTAAAGCGTTGGATAATGCGGGCAATATTGGATTCTATACTCTTTCCGCCCATGTTGAAGGGTCTGTCCTTCTACAGCCCGGCCGTAGTCATGTGATGACCCGGATGGAAGATATAAGCGTTGCAGGAAGTCCCAGATTTTCAGGTTTTACCGATGAGGTTGCCGATCCGACCCTTTACGGGATCAAGAGTCCAATCGACGATATCAGTACCGATTCGGAAGTTTTTGAGGCTAGCGTGGTTTGGGAAAATCCTGCCTTTTTGCATGGCTTGGATTTTCACTCTAAGCCTGTTCTCGGAGTCAGGAATCGGAACGGCGAGGTAGTCAATCGTTTGGTTCCCGATTCTGCCCAGGTTATGTTCGCTCCGTTCGCGTGGGATCGGGTTTTATGGACTTATGCTAACGAAGATTTAAGTAAAAAAAGTGAGGATGGTAAGAGGGTCCTTAAAATTAAGAAGGGGGCCGTTCCCCGACCGGGCAAGAAACTCAAAACGATAGCCCCGGTGCCTCCGAGCCGGAATGTGGTGTTGAGCGCGGAGATGAGGTTGCGCACGACCAAGGAGCCCGGGGAGTCGGTGCCGCTCCTTGCTGCTGCGAATGTTCGGGCGATGTGGTGCAATCCCCGTTGGGATTACGGGATTAGCTCTTCAACGGACTCGCCGATCTTGGCGGCCTACAGTATTGAGAACGAAGGCGAGACCTACGAACCCCGGGTGCAAATGAAGCCGGGAAATAATGGCCGTGGCTACTCCTATTGGGGAGCCGGAAACGGCCCTGCGGATGGTTATGACCGAGTGATTCTCTTCGACGTGCCGCGCGTCGATCTGGTTTCGCTCGGGCAGTTGCAGCATGCAAACGCCGGACGCTTTAGTTACGAGCCGTCTTATATTGTCGGCAACTCGTACCCGAATCCCCGGATCAAGCCACTGGATCAATGGCGGGCGAGCGTGACCGATCAGTTTAGCGGTTTCGATACGGGTCTGGACGAGGATGAAAACTGGGGAATCAGTGGATCGTTCAATCTCTATGACGCGTCGTATCTGGTCAATGAACACCTTTGGGATAGCTTCATCTTTACGACGATCCCGCAGGTCGCCGACAACTACGGTGAGACGGGAATCGAGCCGTCCTTCGAAGAGTTGCTGAGCGGCGAGGCCTCTTTGCCCAATCCCCGTTTTAAGCCCTACACTCCGGGCGATTCCCAATTCACTGCGGAGGTGCTCCAGGATGTTGGCGACGAGGAGTCCGGAAGCTTCTTTCACAACGCGGGTCATCTCATGGTTGAAGGGATGTTCAATGTGAACTCGACCTCGGTCGATGCGTGGGAAGCTTTTCTTTCCGGCACGCACAAACTGCCGGTCCAGAAGCTCACCGAGAATGGTCAGATCGCCGATTTTTGGTCTTCAAGCGAAATCGAGGGAGTGCGGTTCCCCCGGGTGCAGATGGTAATGGATAATACCAGCCCGGAGAGTCCGGCAGGGGAGGGGAACGATAGTTTCTGGATCGGCTTCCGCACGCTGAAGCAGGAAGAGGTGCGGCGCTTGGCCGAAGAGATCGTCGTGGAAGTCCGCAAGCGGGGTCCATTTCTGAGCTTGGGCGACTTCGTCAATCGGAAGTTGGAGGACGGCGAGCTGGGAGAGGCGGGTGCGCTACAGGCGGCGATTGATCGGACGATCAACATCAGCATAGACGGGGATATCGCTGAGGAGGCCACGAATCCCTCCGTCCCCGGGCAAATGTCGCAGGCCGCCGGTTTTCCCGGCTATCTGCAGCAAGGAGATATCCTGCAGGCGCTGTCCCCGTATATGACGGTGCGCTCGGACACGTTCACGGTAAGAGTCTACGGTGATAGGGTGTCGCCCGTGACCG